>JADGCR010000324.1 GCA_015228895.1 Magnetococcales bacterium | reverse complement strand
GGTCTCCGGAATGTCCAGACCCTCCCGCAACAGGTTGATGCCCACCAGCACGTCAAACTCCCCAAGACGCAAATCCCGGATGATCTCCAGCCGCTCCAGGGTGTCGATGTCCGAATGCAGATAACGCACACGCACCGCAAGTCCCTCCAGATACTCCGTCAGGTCCTCCGCCATGCGCTTGGTCAAGGTGGTGACCAGCACCCGCATCCCCTTGCCCACCACGGAGCGGATCTCCGCCAGCAGGTGATCCACCTGCCCCTGGGCGGGACACACCACGCACCCAGGTTCCAACAGTCCGGTGGGACGGTTGATCTGCTCCACCGCCACCCCGCCGGAAAGAGCGAGCTCGTAAGCGTCCGGAGTCGCGGAGACATAGACGGTCCGGGGGCGCATGGCGTCGAACTCGTCGAAGGTCAAGGGGCGGTTGTCCAGGGCCGAGGGGAGACGGAAACCATACTCCACCAGGGTCTCCTTGCGGCGACGATCCCCACGGGACATGCCCCGCACCTGGGGCAGGGTGACGTGGCTCTCGTCCACGAACAGCACCCCGTCTTTGGGAAGGTATTCCAGCAGGGTCGGCGGGGCCTCGCCGGGCGCCCGGCCCGTCAGGTAGCGGCTGTAGTTCTCGATGCCGGTGCAGTAGCCCACCTCCCGCATCATTTCCAGATCGTGGCGGGTGCGGCTCTCCAGTCGCTGGGCCTCCAGGAGCTTGCCCTGTTCCTGAAACCGGGTCAACTGAGCCGCCAGATCCCGTTTGATCGCCTCCATGGCGCGCAACACCACCTCCCGCCGGGTGACGTAATGGCTGGCGGGGAAAAAAACGCACCGCTCCATCTCCCGCACCGGGGCGCCGGTCAGGGCATCCACATAACGGATCCGTTCCACGGTGTCCCCGAACAGCTCCAGGCGCACGGCCCGGTTCTCCTCGTGGGGGGGAAAGATCTCCACCGTATCCCCCCGCACCCGGAAGGTGCCACGGGCAAACTCGATGTCGTTGCGCTGATACTGCATCTCCACCAGTTTGCGCAACAGAACCCGCTGATCGATCTCCTGATCCACGGCGATCTCCATGGCCATTTCCTGATAGGCGTCCGGGGAGCCGATGCCATAGATGCAGGAGACCGACGCGACGATGACCACGTCCCGGCGGGAGAGCAGGGAGCGGGTGGCGCTGTGCCGCAGCCGGTCGATGCGGTCGTTGATGGCGGAGTCCTTCTCGATGAAGGTGTCGGTGCGGGGAACGTAGGCTTCCGGCTGATAATAATCATAATAGGAGACGAAGAACTCCACGGCGTTGTTGGGAAAGAACGCCCTCATCTCCCCGTAGAGCTGCCCGGCCAGGGTCTTGTTGTGCGCCAGCACCAGGGCGGGCCGTCCCAGGTCCCGGATGACCCGGGCCATGGTGAAGGTCTTGCCCGATCCGGTGACCCCGAGCAGCGTCTGATCCCGCCGCCCCGCCCGCAACCCTGTCACCAGTTCCGCGATGGCCTTGGGCTGATCCCCACGCGGGGCGTAGTCGGAAACCAGATCGAAGGAGGCGCGGGCCAGCGACAACTTTTCGACAGCATCAAAGGTCACGGCTTGGTTCATGGTCATCCCTCCAGAGTTGCGCCAGCGAGCCGCCAGTATACCGGACCCTGACGACGGAGGGAACGCCATTTTTCGGTGGCGCGGCTCCGGGCATATTACTTGCAACCTTGCCGAAACATAGCGCTCCGCCAAGGTTTTGACCATCTGGAAAGGAAAGGATCATGTCCGCGACTTCCATCTTCTGGGAACGGATCTGCAAATGGCGCCACAACTGGCGCGATGCGCGCTCGTCCCCTCCCCCGTCCCGTCCCGTCGCGGACGGGGACCCCGCCACGACAAGCGCCCCGGACAACGACGGGGGCGTGGAACACCCGGCCTCCCCCACCCGGGAGGTGATCCCCTTTCCCGTGGCCGACGCCCGCCAGACCACCCCCGCGGCCCCGGTCCAGTCCACCTGGACCCTGGTGCTCTCCGACACGGACAACGATTTCGAACCGGTGCGCCATCACCTGTGGCTGATCGGACTGTGCGATCGCCGGGGGTGCTGGAATCCGGACATCCCCCCGTTCCGGGTGATCCATACCGGAGACTGGCTCAACAAATGGAGTCCCGATCCCCATGTCCTGGACTCCTTCAAACGCCTGATGGATACCGCGCCCGCCGGGGTGGAGATGTCCCTGCTGGTGGGCAACCACGAACTGGCCATCCTGCGCATGGCGGAAATGGGCCTGCAAACCCCCTTGACCGCCGAGGATCTGGCCTTCATCCGCGCCTGCGACGTGTTGCACCGTCTTGGGGAGATCCTGTTCCTCCATGGTTATCCCAGTCCCCTGCTCCTGGACCTGTTGACCCAGTTCCAACAGGAGGGGACTCCCCCCGACAGGATCAACACCCGTCTGCACGCCGCCTTCTTCGAGGGAGAGCACGCGCTGTTCCGGGAGGAGGCGGGGCTGGAACTCACCGGTTATCTGCGCAAGCCCAAAACCTTCTACGCCCGACCCGGCGGCAACGGGGTCACCATCGGTCAACAAATCGCCGCCCAACTCAGGGAGTTGGGCATCACCACGGTGATTCATGGCCACAAGCCCGTGGCGGTCACCCAGACGGATGACGAACTGGAACGGTATCTGCCTGGCGTGCGGGTGATCAACAACGACAACGGGGTGCGGACCACCGGCCTCGGGGCCTTGCTCATCGATCCCCACGGGGCGATCACCTTCATCAACCCGGACTCCCTGTCCGCGGCGGGAGGCCGCAGGCACTACCGGAAACAGTTGAGAAAACTGTTGAAAACCCGCCAGCGGGGGAAGGCCCGCAATCACGGATCCGCCCCCCGCGCCGTGGCGGCCTGAACAGGCCATGCATGACCCTCTGTTGGCATTGTCCGCCGCCCGACAGGACCAACAGGTCATCCAGGTGGCGGAATCCCTGTTGCGCGACCACCCCGAGGATCTGATCGCCC
>JADGCR010000323.1 GCA_015228895.1 Magnetococcales bacterium | reverse complement strand
TGGGCACCCATCCATGATCCCTGAATTGGGATTGTCCCCCTGTTGTCTCCCGGTAGGCCACTTCCAGTTGTTCGATGTAATCTGGCTGGTCCAACTCCCGGCCCGGAATCCAACCATCTCCCCCTGGTCCATGCCCATCCCGACGACAACGGGCAAAAAACAGCAATACCGCGAAATCCTTGGGGGGAAGAATCGTCTCACCACCGTGATAACACACCATACGCTTGGGGGTATCGATTCTCAGGTTCGGATTCAAACTTTCCACCTCCCGCTGCACCCGGTTCCGGGCGGTTTCCAACGAAATAGCACCACGTCTGGTTTCCTCATCAAGCAGTGTACGCAGGCGTACCAAAGGAATCTGAACCATTTCCACATGCGCCTCCGCCGTATTGAGAAACACCACACCATGCCCAGAACGATGGACCGCCAGGGTTGCCGGTTTCGGCGGGGGATAAAAAAATTCAGCCAAATTTTCAAACTCCGGGGATGCAAACAAATGCACCAAACGGTCCGTGGGACGGGCGAGCAAACCAAACACCTGGGCAAAAAGTACCGCCATGTCCTTGCGTCCTCCTGCCACGCACGCCACAACCGGAATCTCCCCATCACCACACCAATGAGCCAACCGTTCAAACAATCCATCCATCGCAGTCATCTCCGATTCGCTTTCTGCCATTCTTCTGGACCAAATCGAATGGATATCCTCACTCCCGAAACCAATCCAATTACGATTAAAACCATACTCGCGACAGAATCGTTCCAAAGGGGGCTCCTGGCCAAACAACAAAGCATTTCTGACTGCCTCGGCCCCCTCTGGACTGGTAAGTACGGAGATGCGCGCCACCTCGCACCGCTCGCGCACCATCAGCATATACAATGCCTCGGTGATCACCTGAGGAGTCAAACCAACCAAAACTACAAGATGACAAACATGTACATCATGCTCATGATTCATAACAGATAACCGATATGATGCGAATTTCAATTCATTGCCTGCTAAAATATTGTCATATCCCCATGCCGCAGTACAGAAAAAAAATGTGGCGGCCACATGGCCAAAAGATTGGGCTGAAAAAATAATCATGAATATATTTGAATTATTTAATGATAAAAATAATTAATTTTATTATTAAATGATGGTTTGTGAAACAAGAAATGAAATTATAAATTTTATGTTGTTGTGTAGCCAGCCAAACCCATCCTCCGATATTCTTTCAAGGATTCTCTGAAAACCGCCCAGTTGCAATGTTTACTGGTGACATTCGAATGAATACAGATTAATATTGTCCACCACAATCACAAGAGGGTCACGAATGACAAAAAGGCGCAACACACCGGTGGAGCATCACGCATGGAGGATTCATCACAAATTTCTGCCGCGAAATCAAAAGCACGCCAACACGCCGCCCAGCCCATGCTACTTGGCACCCTGGCGTTTGTGCTGGGATGGAGCCTGATCCTGTGGCAACTGACCGGCCAATATTTCCATAATCTTACCGACAAGGCGATGGCGGACGCCGAGGACGATACGGTGCAATCCGCCTTGCAAATCGCTTCCAGCATCCAACGGGGCATGTCGGTGCTGCATGGCATCCCCCCAACCCTCGCCCAGGACATCACCCTCCGGAAAGCCCTGCAAACCGCTCTCCCGGCCCCTCAGACCCGTGAGGAAAAACGACGCGCCTGGTCCAGGGAGCCGGCGCTGGTCGCCCTCAACCAGCGTCTGATCGCGGCCAGGAAAAATTTCGACATGGTGAGCGTCATCTGGGTCATGAACGCCGCGGGTGACGCCATGGCCGCCAGCAACGCCGATACCGAAGAGAGTTTCATCGGCACCAACTACCTGGACCGGGAGTACTTCCAGGAGGCCAGGGAAACAACACGGGGCAATCAATTCGCCATCGGTCGCCGCACCAATATCCCCGGCCTGTACTTTTCCTCTTCCGTGCAGGCCGATGGCCAGTTCCTGGGGGTCGTGGCCATCAAAATCGACATCCCCTTCTTCTCCTCCTGGATCGAACAAAAAGAGACCTTCATCACCGACAAACATGGCGTGATCGTCCTGGCGCGCAACAAGAACATGGAGATGCGCTCCATCCCGGACGCCTCCGTGCACACCCTGTCGGAAAAGGAACGCGAAACCCGCTACAAGCTCAAGGAACTCTCCACCTGGGCCATCACCCCCTGGGACGCCCATCGGTTTCCCGATCTCAAACGCGTCCAGGGATGGTCCCTCCCCGTCCTCCTGCGCACCACGCCCATCCCGGAAGAAGAGTTGTCCATCAACGTCATCACCCCCATCCCCTCCTTCGGCACCATGCGACAGGAACGGCTCCAATGGTTCTTCCTGCTGGAACTCATCGGTGTGTTGCTGATCATCACCGTGACCGGCAAAATCTCCCTCCTGCGGCAACATCGGGAAAACGAAAGCCGCCTGCGGGAGATCACCGCCACCCTGGCCGAAGGATTGTTCGTGATCGATCAGGAGAAACGGATCACCTTCATCAATCCCGCCGCGTTGACCATGCTGGGCTGGCAGGAGGAGACACTGCTGGGACACCCCCTCCATGCCGCCTGCTGTCCGACCGACGACCCATCCCATCCCCACCCGACGTGTCCCCTGTGCGCGCTGCTGGAGCAAAACAGGGTGGTCACGGCGCAAAACAATTGGCTGCGGCGTCGGGATGGCAGCTCCATGCCCGTCTCCCTGATCGCCTCTCCCATCACGCGCCACCAGACCCACGCCGGGACCGTGGTGGCCTTCCGGGACATCACCAACCAGTTGAACGAAGAGGAGTTGCTCCGCTCCAAGGAAAGGGCGGAACAGTCCGCGCGCATCAAGGAGGATTTCCTGGCCGCCATGAGCCACGAAATCCGCACCCCGATGAACGTGGTGCTGGGCATGTCGGAGGTATTGCTGGCTTCCAATCCGGACCCAGAACAGACCCGTCTGCTCCAGACCATGCACAACTCCGGCAAGACCCTGCTGGGCG
>JADGCR010000322.1 GCA_015228895.1 Magnetococcales bacterium | reverse complement strand
ACCGGAGACCCGGCAAAGTCGTCTGGTCAAGGTGGCTTTTTTACTCATTGTGGCCCTTGGAGCCATGCTGGTGGTGGACCGCCTGGTCAATGTGGAGGAGGGGCCTGTGCGGCACTATGCCCCGGCTACCTTGCAGGAGGACGGTTCCATCACCGAAGGCAGGAGGTATTGATGGGCGACGCTCCCTCCCCAGCGGAGATTCAGCAAGAACCTGCCACCGCCCGCCAGGTGGTGGTGGATGCGGAGGTGATGTTGGCCCTTATGGAAGAGCGCATGCCCTTTCTGAAAGAGATGCACGACTCCACCACCCGCCTGCGCCAGGAGATGAAAACCTTCCAGCTTGCCTGCAAAAAAGAGCTGGCTCTCCACCGCCTGGAGACCAAAAAAACCATCCAGTCCCTGGCCATGGAGCACAAACGCCAGTTGCGGGAGTTGAAACTCACCGTCAATCGAGAGCGTCAGGTGGAAAAATATGCCATGCTGACCCGAGTTGCGGGTATGCTCCTGTTGGCTTTGGTGGCCATCGCCTGGATCCAGCAAACCTGGCCCCGCTCTGGGGAGATTTCCCTCCCCACGGAGCAGCGGTCACCCTGATTCAGCCCTGCCTCTTTTGCAGCCAAAGTTGATAACGACGCTGAAATAATTCTTCTATCAGGGGGATCACCTCCGCATCGGCAGCCCCCATTATGCGTCGGGTCATAAGCTGGGAGGCTTCGTCCAGCATGCCAGCATCCGTTTCCATCATGGCATAGCATTTTTTCAGGCGTTTCATGGCTTGAATGGCCGTCTCTCCCGGCGGGGCGGGCAGAATGACAGGTTCTTCCACCGGCACAGGACTTTTGCCCTCCTGCTGATGGAGTAAAAACTCCCCATAACGGATCAAGGCCAGCCGCTCGCTACTGGCCAGCTTACGCCAAATCTCCAAAATTTTTTGCCGACTTTCCTCTTCCATGGGACACTTTCTCCGTTGAAGAATGGTTCAATATTCAGCATACTCTTTGCCTGCGGGGGAAAACAGATTTTTTTGCTGCAAAGCGATAAAGAGCTGTTGAATGCGGGAAAGAAATATGGTAACCATCATCGCTCTTGAGTGGTATCTGTCCGGGCTTTCACTGTAAAAAATTGTATAATTGATTTTGGCATGGGTTAAGCAGGCTTCATGTCGCGTATTTCTTGTGTGTATTGTTGATAGAGTTGTTCAGGCAGGGTGGGATTGAATTGCAACATTGCAACAGAATGTGCTGACTTAGGGAGTATAAACCGTGCAAGAAAGCACTTTGGCCAGACGATACGCATCAGCACTTGTGGACCTTGCCACCGAGCAGGGAGTCCTGGAGGAGATTGGCCAGCAGTTGGCGGACTTTGCCCAATTGGTGGAGACCACCCCCTCCTTGCGCAATTTGTTGGAAAGCCCGGCCAGTGACCGGCTGCATCAGAAAGCCGCTCTGGAAAATGTCCTGGAGAAGGCTGCCGTGGCACCATTGATGGTCAACTTTTTGCGCTTGCTTGCGCAAAAACGCCGCATGGTGCTGGTTTCAGAGATCAATCGTGCCTACCATCGGGAGTTGGACAAGCGGGCCGGGCGGCTGACCGCCAAGGTGACCTCCGCCACCCCCCTGACCGATGACCTGGTGGGCAATTTGTCGGAAGCACTCTCCCGAGTGACGGGAAAGACCGTAAGTGTGCAATTGGATGTTGAGCCGGAACTGTTGGGTGGTCTGGTGGTGCAGATTGGATCCACCATGATGGACTATTCGGTTCAGAACAGGCTAAACCGTTTGAAATCCTTTATGAAGGGTTGACAGATGCAGATTAGCGTCGCCGAGATCAGCGAGATCATCAAGAAACAAATAGCCGAATTCGGACAGGCCAGCGAGGTTTCCGAGGTAGGACAGGTCATCGCCGTGGGCGACGGTATCGCTCGCGTATACGGACTGGACAACGTGATGGCCGGCGAGATGGTGGAATTTGCCGACGGCACCCGTGGCATGGCCCTCAATCTGGAAGAGGACAATGTGGGCGTGGTGATCTTCGGTGAGGATACCCCCATCAAGGAAGGCACCACGGTCAAACGCACCGGGCGTATCGTGGAGGTGCCGGTGGGCAAGGCCATGCTGGGGCGTGTGGTGGATGCCCTGGGCAACGCCATCGATGGCAAAGGCCCCATTGTAACCGAGCACAGCAGCCTTGTGGAAGTGAAGGCACCGGGCATCATCCCCCGTAAATCGGTGCATGAGCCTCTCTACACCGGTTTGAAGGCTTTGGATGCCCTGGTTCCCATTGGTCGTGGTCAGCGTGAGTTGATCATCGGCGACCGCCAGACCGGCAAGACTGCGGTAGCCATCGATGCCATCATCAACCAAAAGCGCACCCACGAGACCGACAAACCGGTCTACTGCATCTATGTGGCCATCGGTCAGAAGCGTTCCACCGTGGCCCAGGTGGTGAAGGTGTTGGAAGATCATGGTGCCATGTCCTACACCACCGTGGTGGCCGCCACCGCTTCCGACCCTGCCCCCATGCAGTTTTTGGCTCCCTACTCCGGGTGTGCCATCGGGGAATATTTCCGTGACAACGGGATGCATGCCCTCATCGTCTACGACGATCTGTCCAAGCAGGCTGTGGCCTACCGTCAGATGTCTTTGATTCTGCGTCGTCCTCCTGGTCGTGAAGCCTATCCTGGCGACATCTTCTACCTCCACTCCCGTTTGCTGGAGCGTGCCGCCAAGATGAACGATGAAATGGGAGGGGGTTCCCTTACCGCCCTTCCCGTGATCGAGACCCAGGGTGGTGACGTTTCGGCCTACATCCCCACCAACGTGATCTCCATCACCGACGGGCAGATTTTTTTGGAATCGGAACTCTTCTATTCGGGCATGCGCCCCGCCATCTCGGTGGGTCTGTCGGTCTCCCGCGTGGGTGGTTCCGCCCAGGTGAAAGCCACCAAACAGGTGGCCGGTTCGCTCCGTCTGGACTTGGCCCAGTTCCGTGAAA
>JADGCR010000321.1 GCA_015228895.1 Magnetococcales bacterium | reverse complement strand
CAGCAGCGACCCCCTTCCCCGCCGACCAGAGACGCACCACCGGCCCCACCCCGACCAGCAGAATGGCCACCGCCAATATCCCCCCCAGGGGACCCGGAACCAACATTGCCACCAGATACCATAACGGCAGAAAACGCTCCCGGAAAGACCCGGAACCAAGCACAACTCCGGCCAGCGCAGGCAGCGCCACCAGCATGGCCAAATGGATCAGCCACGAGGTCCGCCAAGTCTGCAGTTGCGTGAAAAAAACGTTGTGCAGAAGATCGGCGCCGAGGAAAGTCACCAACAGACCCAAGAGTCCCGTAGCCAGGGCCGCCAACAGAAAACGCCTCTGCCGGGAGGAGACCAACAAACCAGCATGGACAATCACACTGGATTCCAAAACGATGCGATTGAAGTCCTCAATTCTCCAATTATGCAAAAATGAGTAGGAAACCCTCCTTTCTATAAAAGAATACCATGCCACATCCATTTCAACCAACAACCCGGAAAAGGGCGGAATCCCAAACAGGGAAACCGTGACCAATGCGACCACTGCTGCCAAGGGAATCAGCACATAGCGACGCCGAGGACGACAGAGGAAAAAATACCAAAACAAAAGGCCATGCCCCGCCGTCAGAGGATGGATGAAGGCGGCGGCCACCAGGACGATCAGGGAGAGGAACACCCTGTCACCGAGAAGAAGCGCAGCAGCCACAATGACCGCAGCCTCGACAGCCAGCCGGGGTCCCGCAAACGACTCGGCAATCTGCATGATACCGGCCTGGGCATAATAGCCCGGGAGTACCGCCACCACCATCAGGAAAGACCACTGTTGCCAACGTTGCGAGTAGAACTTCCTGGAAAATACGACCGCCGCCACGATCCAACCCAAGGACAGAACAAACCACAATGCCATCCCCGTCGCCGCCAAACCGTACCGGTTCAAACCCTCGGAGAGTACCGTGAAGAATATTGAATAATCCGACTCGGCCGCCTTCGCGAAAAACACCTCCTTGGCAAACAGATCCGGAAACACCTTGATAAAAGACAGCATGACATAATTCAAACCATCATCGCTGACAATCCCGCCATAGGGTCGGTAGAATACCCAGGCCGCCACGACACCGATAAACAACGATAACCAACTCAGCCTGGCCGATATCCCGGCAACCGGATTCGACATCCCATGCTCCGTCATCAACCCCAACCTCGCTCCGGATTCTTGAAGACCGCCGGAGGGTGCCGGGAAATTCATCCCCTGTCCAGCGTCCCCGGCCAGCGCCGCCGGGATGCCCGGCGGGTCGTTCCGGGACAGTGGGGATGCGGGCTCACCATTGGCCAAAAACACCCCCTTCGTGAAAAAGTGACCTCCGACAGCCCGTTGATGAACAGGCTGCGCCGGCCCAGGGTCAGGAGAGCATGTCGGCAATGGTCTGCCGGTCCTCGTCCAGCATGCGCCGCAACCGGACCACCTCTTTCAGGCTGTTTTCCACCCGCTCGGCCATCTTCTGGAAGATGCGCAGATTCAGGGAAGGATCCTCCCCAAGCCACTTGAGGAACCCCCGCTGATCGATCGACAGGAGACGCACTTCGGTCAATGCCCGCGCCGTCGCCATGCGCGGCGTCCCCCGAAACAGAGAGATCAACCCGAAGACGTCGTGCTTCTCCATGATGGTCAGGAGAGAGATGGTCCCATCTTCATGCTCGACAAAAACCTCCAGCTTTCCCTCCAGGATCACGAAGAGGCAATCGGCCGGATCTCCCTGCCGAAACACCACCTCACCAGCCTGAAATTTCTTCCCCAGATCCGACCGTTCGCGATGAAAGAACATATCCCGTCCACTGCCTTGTTGTCCGTCACAATACCGCCGCCATCGGCATCACCATCGGCATCACCACCACCGTCGGCATCACCGCCACCACCAAACCCATACCCGCTCCCGCCCCACCCTCCCGCAAGGGCGATCACACCTCACTTCGCGAGCAGATACCGCATCGACTCCAACGCCACCCGCACCCATACCGAAGGATGCACCATCCTCTGCAAAATGCCCACATAGGATCCGCTGCCGGTGAAAGTATCCCAAAGGGCACTGCTCAGCCGCGGCGGCGAAAGTCCCGCCTGCTCGCGGCGGATCGCCACCAACATCCCGGCCCTCATGAAATCCCAGGACTTGATCTGCTCGTCCATGGTGAACAGCGCCATCCCCAGGGCGTTATCCCGCGCCATCTCCTGGCAGGCCGGCCAATAATGGCGGCGAAAATCCTCCGCCCCGATCCCATGGGAAATGGCCGTCACCGCCAGGACCTTGGAGAGTCGATAGGCGGCGCCGATCCCGTCCTTGTAAAGGCGCGAAACCCCGCAATCGCCGACCAGGACCACCCGGTCCGTGAAGATGTTGGCCGGCGGACCGGTGTTGATCCGCGGTTGACACTTGCAGGTCTGCACCGGGATCACCCAACCCGGCGGCAAGCAGGAACGGACCTGGGGCGTCGCGAAAACCCGGTCGATCATCTCCTGGTCGATCTCGTCGCCCAGGATGATGAAGGTGGCGTAGTGGCTCTTGGGAGTGATGGCAACGAACTTCAGCTTCGGGATATTCAGCAGAAAAACGTGCATCGCCTGACCCAGGAGCCGCTTGACCTCGCTCTCCCCCAGGTAGAGTTCGCTGATGAACGACCGGGTGAACTTCGGCGGTCGATAACCGAAGTGCAGATCGTCGAAGAGCTTGAAGGCCGAACCGTTGAGCCCGACCGCGCCGATGAGAAAATCGTAGGTGACCCCCTCACTCTCGCCCAGCTCCAGGCGCGGCCTCCCCCCATCCCAGGAGAGGGCCGTCACCCGCCGCCGCAGCCGCCTGGCACCCTTCTGCGTCGCCAGCTTCAACAAATGCTGGTCGAAACTGGCCCAGGGCAGGGGCGCCTGCTTCTCCGCCCCCTGCGGCCCCCCACCCCGGAAAATGGCCGCGATCCGCATCTCGTCCTTGGGACTCCGGATGTCGACCCGCCCGACC
>JADGCR010000320.1 GCA_015228895.1 Magnetococcales bacterium | reverse complement strand
GACTCTGCGACCGGGCACGGGGCAACGCCATCCTGCTGGAAGAGTCGATGTGGCATGCGGCCCAAACCTGGCTGGTCCAACACGGAGCGGAATGGTTCTCCGACGCACGATTGAACCACTGTCTGCAAAGCCTGCCCCCCACGCTGCTGCCGGGTTCTCCCCACCCGGTCTCCCTGATGGCCCTGGTTTGGCGCGAAAATGCGGACTATCTGACCTCCCATCCACTGGACGGGCCCGTTCCCACTCAACCACTGCTCCCGGTTCCGGAAACATCTCCGATGCCAAGCGAAAAGAATCGCTACTTCGGGAGGGTCTCCGCCTTCAAAAAAGAGCGCGGTTTCGGTTTTATTGAATATTCCGGAAACGATAGCGATTACAACGAGATTTATGTCCACATGACATTTGTTGTAAATCAGACGCCGCTACACGAACACGACCAGGTCTACTTCGCCATCAAACCGGGCAAAGGGGGACGCCCTCAGGCCTGCTCGGTGCTGGTCATGGGCAGTCGTCTGCAGGGCCGCATCACCAATCTGCACGCCGACGGCTCCGGCGACATCACTATTCGGGACCATGACGGACAAGCGATTTCGCTGCATTTCACCAGCCATGAAAACCGGGAATGCCGCTTCACCCTGGACGAAGTGGTGGAGTTCACCGTCAATTCCGGCTCCGATGAGGAGGGCTTGACGGCAACCTTCCTCCGACCCTTCATCGGGGATCAACAAAGTGTCGGTCCGGGAGACAATCTGATCATCGGCAGCCTGGAACGGGCCACGGTGACGGTCTTTTTTCCGGAAAAGGGTTACGGTTTCGCCAAATGCCGTCGCAACAACGTCTATTTGCACATTTCGGAGATGGATCAACTGGAACCGCTGCCCCAACCCGGAGACGAGGTGCAGTTTCAGGTATCGCCCGGCCGGGACGGCACCTACCGGGCCAACAACATCATCCTGTCGTCCCACCGGGAGGAGAACATCACTCCCTCCAGCGATTGATCAATCCCGCCGCGAAACCGGCGCCGAAACCGTTATCGATGTTGACCACCGAAACATTGGAAGCGCAACTGTTGAGCATGGCCAACAGAGCCGACAAACCGCCGAAGGAGGCGCCATAGCCCTGGGAGGTCGGCACGGCGATGACCGGACGACGCACCAGCCCTCCCACCACCGACGGCAGGGCCCCTTCCATGCCCGCCACCACCACGAAGACCCGTCCCCGTTCCAGCAGCTCTTCCGCTTCGAGCAGGCGATGCAGCCCGGCCACGCCCGCGTCGAAATGGGTCACAACCCGCGCCCCGAACATGCGCGCCGTCAATACCGCCTCCGCCGCCACCGGCACATCGGCGGTCCCCGCGCACAGCACCACCACCAATCCCTCGTCGTCGGCCGTCTCTTGACGATAGAGGGCCCTGGCCAAAGGATCGTAGGCCAGAACCGGGAAGCGTTTGCGAAGCCGGTTGGCCCGTTTCGCAACCACCCGGGTGATCAGAAGATTGCCCTCATGCTCCAAGGCGTGTTCGATGATCTTTTCCAGATGGGCCATCTTTTTGCCCAGACCCAGGATCACCTCCGGAAAGCCCTGACGCAACCAGCGTTGCGTATCCACCCGCCCGATGACCTCTCCCCGGGAGCTGACCTTTTCCACCGGAAAGTGTCGCAGGCGGTTCAAGGCCTCATCAACCGCAAGCGATCCCGTGGCCACCTCTTCCAAAAACGTGCGCATCTTTTCCGGGGACATGATACCGTCTGTCATGGGATATCCTCAAATCCGGCACAAGGGAAGAACGACCCGACTGTCTGACACATTGGCAGCGGGATCTTCCTGGGCTACCATGGTCGGCGGGTCAAAGGAGCCCTGCCATGATAACGCAACCAGCGGTTTTAGACAGCCTTTCCACTCCCGCCCCGACCCGAGGGGCCAATTCCGGTCGGTTGTCCATCTTCGCCGTTCTACTCTTTCTGCTGGTATTCGTCGCTGTCTACGTCATGCTTCATCTGGTCAGTTTTACCCAGTCATTTCCCCACTGGGCCACTGCCGTTCTGGAAGGTTCCGAGGGCAAAACCCTGCTGGCCGCCCTGTTGACGGCTCTGTTCGCCACTTTCACGCTCTTTTTGAGCCACCTGTTTTCCCTCTCCCGCACCTTCGCCCGTCTGCACATGGAGAATCAACTCCTGTTGCACACCATCGGGGAAGGTCTCTTCGTCACCGACGCCACAGGCCTCATCACTTTCATCAACGATGCCGCCTGCACCATTTTACATCGCCCGCGTCACGAGGTTCTGGGTCAGCCGGGACATCGGTTCCTCCGCATCCAACTGGAAAACAAAGCGGAAGAGGGAGAAAGCCCTCACCTGCTGTGTCCCATCCGGGAGGCCGTTCAATACGGCGTACAGCGTAAACAGGCCGTCGGAACACTGTTGTTGCACAACGACACCTGTTGCGAAGTGGAGTTCAGCAGCGCGCCCATACGCCAATCCGACGGCACTCCGACCGGGGCCGTGGTTTCCATCCGGGACATCACCCGCCGCCGTGAGGCGGAACGACGACTGCAGGCCTCCGAGGAGCAGTTGCGCACCCTGGTGCATTATTGTCCGGATACGATTTTGAATATCGACAAGGATGCAACCATCCTGTTTTCCAACCGCATATCAGCCAATCCCTCGAATAATACCTTCCACTTTCTGGAAGGTATGCCGGAAATCCATAAACAACGCTATCAAAAAACTCTGGAAAAAGTCTTTCACGAGGGGCAATCCGCCCAATTGCAGTATGCCCTTTCCGATGCCGAATGGTGGAGCGCCCGTTTCGTTCCCATTGTAAAGGACGAGAAGGTGGTCTCCGCCATGGTGATCAATACCGACATCACCGAACGCCGGGTCACCCAGGCCCAGGCCGTGCGCTATTCCCGGCTGGCCACCATCGGTGTTCTGGCGGCCAGCGTGGCCCACGAAGTCAACAATCCCAACAACGCCATCCGTTTCAATGCCACCTTTTTGGCCCGGG
>JADGCR010000031.1 GCA_015228895.1 Magnetococcales bacterium | reverse complement strand
CGCCCTCCCCCCCCCTCCTGCCCGGCCTCGACTGGTCCGTCGGATTGCGGCATATGGGGGGCAACCCGGAACTGCTGTTGAAGCAGTTGGTCAATTTCCATCAGGATCATGGCGGGGATGCCGGCAGGATCCGCCAGGCGCTGGCCGCCGGCGACCTGGAGCACGCGCGCCGCATCGCCCACACTCTCAAGGGGATTGCCGGAACCATCGGGGCGACGACATTGCAGCAGGCCGCCCAGGAGTTGGACGGGATGTTGAAGACGCGGCAACCGGACGACCCCGCCGGTTGCCTCGAACGACTGGAAGAGGCCATGGAACCGGTCATGCGTGGCCTGGCGACGCTGCGCAGCGCGCCGGTTGGCGCACCGGGTCGTACCGCCGCCCCGGATCCCTCGACCCTGGTTGCCCTGCGGGATCGACTGACGGTATTGTTGCAAGAGCTGGACCCGCACGCCGAGGCTCTCGCCCACGAGTTGCAACGTCTCGCGGAGGGTGGACCGTTGGAGGAGCACACCCGGCTCCTGGCGCGACAGGTTGCCGACTTCGAATTCGAACAGGCGCTGGCGACCCTGGCCTCGATGGACAGGGGCGCGATCATGGGAGACCGATGACATGTCAACCCGGCAAAAGATTCTCATCGTCGATGACGAACGGTTCAACATCAACGCGTTGGTCGGTTTGTTGAGCGCGGATTACAAGATCATGGTGGCCAAGGACGGCGAGCAGGCGCTGAAGGCGATGCAGGCGGAATTCCTGCCGGAGCTGATCCTGTTGGACATCATGATGCCCGGCATGAGCGGCATGGAGGTGTGCCGCCGGATCAAGGCCAACGCGGTCACGGAAGCCATCCCGATCATTTTTCTCTCCGCCATGGATCAGACGGATTTCAAGACCGAGGGGTTTCGGCTCGGGGCGGTGGATTATATCGTCAAGCCCTTCTCCCCGGAAGAGGTCAAGGTCCGGGTGCAGACCCATCTCGCCTTGCGCAGCCTGCGCCACTCCCTGGAGGAGCAGGTGATCGTGCGCACCGAGGAGTTGCGTCGCGCCATGCTGGAGGCCCAGGCCGCCGAATTGGCGAAAAGCGAATTCATCGCCCGCATCAGCCACGAACTGCGCACTCCCCTGAACGCCATCATCGCGCCCGCGGCCTTGCTGATCAAGCGCGTCGCCAACCCCGACGACAAGACGCGCCTGGAAGGGATTCATGCCGCCGCCACCCATCTGCTCAGTCTGATCACCGGCCTGTTGGACTTCTCCGGCCTGGAGACCGAACCGGACAAGAGTGAAAGGAGTTTCCTGCTGGATGACTGGATCGACCGTATCAAGCACAAATGGTCGCCCCAGGCCGCGCGCAAGGGTTTGTCGTTTCAGGTGCGGGCAGAGCGGGTGCCGATCCCCACCCCCTGTGTCGGGGACATCAGACGCCTGAACCAGGCCGTCGAGCAGTTGCTGGACAACGCCCTGAAATTCACCGACACCGGGGGCGTCGCGCTGCAGGTCATCCCTGTCGGTGCCAGGGCGGGTCATGTGGCCTTCCGGCTGGAAATCATCGACACGGGCATTGGCCTGCGACCGGAAGATCAACGACGTCTGTTCACGCCCTTCACCCAGGCGGAATCCTCGTTCACCCGTCGCAACGACGGCATGGGGCTGGGACTGGCCTTGACCCAGCGTCTTGTGGCCCGACTGGGGGGACAACTGCAGGTCGAAAGCGCGCCGGCGAAGGGCAGCCGGTTCTATTTCACCGTGACTTTCGCGGCTGGATCAGGAGAGTCGGGGGAGACAGGCACGGCACCGACCCCAACGGACATCGACGCCCAACTCCTGGAACTGAAAGAACGGGTGGAAAATGGTTTCCGGGATACCGACATCCTTCTGTCCAGCAGCATCCGTCTCTGGAAGGGGACACCCTGGAGCCGGGAACTCCTGGACATTGCGGACAGCGTGCACCGGTATGACCGGGAGGAGGCGGTGGAGAACATCCGGAAGTTGCGCGGGCAGCTGGCCCGGACTCAGGCGGGGGTCAGGGCGTCGAGCCGTTCCGACAACTCCTGAATGCGGTTTTTCAAGCCGTCCTGCCGGAGTTTCTGCTCCAGGTGATTGTGGACCCGTTGCCGGATGACATCCACACTGAAGGGCTTGATGATGTAATCGATGGCCCCCAGCGACAATCCGTAGGCTTCATCCGCGGTCTCTTTCTTCGCCGTGACGAAAATGACCGGGATGTCCCTGGTCTGCGGATCGGCTTTCAGCCGTTTGCACACCTCGAAGCCATCCAGTCCCGGCATCATGATGTCCAGCAGGATCAGATCCGGGGGATTTCTGGAGGCCGCGATCTTGAGCGCCTGTTCCCCGTTGAGTGCCACCATGCGCACATAATCCGAAAAGATATCCCGAAGCACATCGATATTCTGCCGCAGATCGTCAACGATCAATATCTTCTGTTTCCACAATGGATCGTCCATGGCATCCCTTCAGAGATGTACACTTCAACGATGCAAATTGACCCCCTCCAACCAACCGGTCGGCAAGCCGACCATCACCGTCACCCCGTGCCCGGAGGTTTTGAGGGCGATGCTGCCGTTCTGGATTTCCGCGATCATCTTGGCGGCATAGGGTCCGTACCGCTTGTAGTCCCCATCCGCGATATATTTGACAAAAAACCGCTCCTGATCCACCACGGGGAGTTTGTCCTGATAGGACATCTTTATAATGGACGGATCGTTGCCTTCAAGGAAAATAATAATTTCCTTTTGCTCCACAGAGGCTTCAATCGCATTCTGCAATAAGTTTGTAAACATGGAATAACACAAAAGCTCTTCACCGAAAACAAAAAAACGCTCACCAACCTGCGGCGTGCGCCCGTTCAGAAGCAACTTGACCGTCAATCCCTTCAGGTCGAGTCTGTGCTGTTCGAACTTGACGACATCCGACAGGACCGGCATCAGGTTGATGGGTTGGGGGTTGAGTTGATAGTTACCCTGTTCTATCTTGTACATTTCAATGGAAACGTTGATCATCGTCAGGAGTTGATTGGTGGACTTCAGGACCGAATAAAACGATTTCGCCTCCTGATCCCCCGGCCGGCCGTTCATGTACAGCTGGTTGACGCCGGAAATGATTTCGTTCAAGGGGGTCTTGAGATCCTGCTGCATGAGGTACTTGACATCCTCGCGGAGTTTCGACGCGGCGGCCAGTTCCTGGTATTGTTGCTGGATGGTGGCATGTTGGCTTTTCAGGGTGGCCAGGGTGCGTTGCAGTTGCAGGTGGGTTTTCACCCTGGCCAGGACCAGGGGAGGGCTGATGGGTTTGGTGATGTAATCGACCGCGCCCAAGGCAAACCCGAGGGATTCGTCCGGCACGGAGTTTTTCGCGGTCAGAAAGATCACCGGGATATCCGCGGTCCCCGCGTCCGTCTTGAGCTGTCTGCACACCTCGTAGCCATCCATGTCCGGCATCATGATGTCCAGCAGAATCAGGTCCGGGGGATGGTTGGACTGGGCGATTTTCAACGCCTGGGCGCCGTTGAGGGCCACCATGCGGACATAGCCCGCCAGGATATCCCGCAGGACATCCACATTCTCGCGCACGTCGTCAACGATCAGAATTTTGGATGCCTCCAACGCGTCGTTCATGGACTATTCCTTCCCCAGTGACAGGTTCAACATGTGGGCGATGGCGTGCAGCCTGTCCAACGCCTTGTGAAAATCATAATCGTGAATATGCTTGCCCAGCTCGGCCAGCGCGCTCGCGGCACGGGTGGAAGCCAGGTGCTCCTTGAGCGCGTCCATCAGGGAATCGGTTTCCGAAATGCTGTCTTCCAACCGAGCGGACAACTCCAGCAGCAGGGGGGCCACCAGGGCCGCGTCGATCTCCACGGTCTCCCGGAGATCGGCCACCGGCTCCTCCTCCGTGGTGACAATCCCGGCGATGACCTCCATGAGGGGGGTCAACAGGGCGTCGAAGTTCACCACACAGCGCTCCCGCTCCGCCCGGTTCTCCCCCTGGATCGCCTCCTCCAAAGCGTGGGCGGCCTGCTGCAGGGAGTCGGCGCCCATGTTGCCCGCCACCCCTTTGATGGAGTGCGCCAGACGGACGGCTTTCCGCAGGTCGTCCCCCTCCAGGGCCTCCTTGATTTCATCGACGCTGTAGCGTTGCTGCTCGTAAAAACGCGCCAGCAGCTTCCTGTATAAGCTACGACTGCCACCCAGATGCGTCAAGCCTTTGTCCACATCCACGCCGGGCAACTCCGGCAGCGCCGCCCGGTCCATCTCCTCCCGGGACGAAACCGGAAGCGCCTCGACCGGCCCGATCCAGCGGACCAGCTCCGCGTAGAGGTGCTCCGGCAGGATGGGTTTGGTCAGATAGGCGCTCATGCCCGCGTCCAGACAGGCTTGACGGACACTCTCCATGGCATGGGCCGTCATGGCGATGATGGGCAGCCGGGCGAAACGGGCGTCGTTCCGCAGGATGCGCGTGGCCGTGTAGCCGTCCATGATCGGCATTTCCAGATCCATCAACACCGCGTCGAAGGGGTGCGCGTGGAGCAGACGGATGGCCTCCTGGCCATTGGCGGCGACCTCCACCAGCAAAGCCGCCCGCTCCAGCACCTCCCTGGTCACCATTTGGTTGAAGTCGTTGTCCTCAACCAACAGGATGCGCGTGCCCCCGATCCTGCGCACGGTGGCGTGGTCATCTGCGACCGGGCGCGACTCCTGGACGCTCTCCCCGTAAAGCCGCATGATGGCGCCGATCAGATGGGAACAGGTCACCGGCTTCGACAGCATCATCGACACGCCGGCCTGGCGCAGCTTTTCCGGGGCGAAATCCTTTTCGAACGGCCCCAGAAGGATGATCTTCGGGGGGCCGATCGATGGTGGGAGGTCCGGGTTGCCCCCGGTCAGGTGGCGGATGAACTGCGTCCCGCCCGCTTCCAGCAGACGCCATTCCATGACCACCAGGTCGTAGGGGACGCCACTGGCGCCTGCGGTCATGAAGGCCGCCAGGGCGGTCTGGGGCGAGTCCACCAGGGAGACCGAGAAATTCATGGCGTGGAGGACGATTTCCATGCCCTTCCAGATGCGGGGTGAACGGTCCACCGCCAGAATTCTCAGGTTGCGCAGACTCGCGGGGAGGTCGGAATCGGTTTGCACCGCCGCTTCCCGGCACTCGAAAACCACGGTGAAATAAAACACGCTCCCTTTGCCCGGCGTGCTTTCCACCCAGATGCGCCCGCCCATCAATTCCACCAGGTGCTTGCAGATGCTCAACCCCAGTCCGGTGCCACCGAAGCGGCGGGTGGTGGAGCTGTCCGCCTGCACAAAGGGTTGAAACAGTTTGCGCAGGTGATCCGAATGGATGCCGATCCCCGTATCGCTGACGAAAAAGGTGAGCTGCACCAGTTCCGAACTCTGCCGGCTGGTATGCATGGCCACTTCGATGGAGCCGCTCTCGGTGAACTTGATGGCGTTGTGGACCAGATTGGTCAACACCTGTTCCAGGCGCCGGTAATCTCCGTACAACGTCTTGCAGAAATTGCCGGAGATGGAGAAGATCATCTCGATCCCCTTCTCCACGGCCTGACCGCCAAGGAGATCGGCGATGTAATCGAACAGATTGTGGGTGGCGAAGAGGATCGGGTCCAGACGCATCTGGCCGGCTTCGCTTTTGGAAAAATCCAGGATATTGTTGATGATCGCCAACAGCGAATGTGACGCGCTGTCGATTTTGCGCAGATATTCTCCCACCTTGGGGTGCGGGTCGGCGTGCAGCGCCAGGTCGGTCAGGCCCAGGATGGCGTTCATCGGGGTACGGATTTCGTGGCTCATGCTGGCGATGAACTCACTTTTCGCCCGATTGGAATCCTCCGCCAGTTTCGTGGCGTCCTTGAGCCGCGACTCCCGCTCTCCCAGGGTTTGCAGCATGCTGGTCAAAAAACTCAGACCGGCCTGCAACGACTCCTGGCGCAATTCGGACGCCCCCCTGACGGACCCGATCCGCACGTTGGCCACCGTATGCCCGTTGACGCTGACGGGGGCGACATCCATCATCATCTCTTGAGTGCTGAACGAACCGTACAGTTCCGTCCCATCCAGGTCGAGGATGGTGACAAAAAGGCCGAACGCGCCACAGAACTGCTCGATCAGGGAGTGGATTGGCGGGCTGTCAAGCATTTCGACAAAGTTGGTTCTTTCTTGCAACCGCATGTGCGACAACCTTATATCGTTCAACGTCACTTGAATTCGCCGAAAAACCGGAAAACAGACCATTAAGGCATGGCAATGGCAATCCCGCAGGTCACAATAAATTCGAAACCACCAAAATGTCAACACCAATCGGTGTCCCTGTTTGAGAATCAGACTATCATGAATGCATGGCAACACACATTCTTCCCTTGCCGGACAAACGCTGTTAACATGGACCAGACATCATCAGTCGCGGTATCGATCATTCTCTTTATAATGCAACACGATCATTTTTGAGCATACATAGAAATAATTATGTGAGTAATGCAATGACGAAAGATAAAACAGTTTTACGTATATTATTGGTCGATGACCAGCCGTTGACCGCCCATATGCTCCGACGTCAGTTTTCCGGAGAAACCGATCTGGAGCTGCACGCCACCCAGGACCCTCAGGGCGCCATCGCCCTGGCGGAGCAGTTGCAACCCATGGTGATCATCCTGGATCTGGTGATGCCCGGTCTGGACGGCGTCAGCCTGTTGAAGCAGTTCCGCCAGAAGGAGAGCTTCGCGGAAATGCCGATCATCATGCTTTCCACCATCGAGGAGTCCCAACTCAAGGCCATCGCCTTCGAATCCGGGGCCAACGACTATCTCATCAAGCTGCCGGACCGGGTGGAGATGCTGGCCAGGGTGCGGTATCACGCCAAGGCCTATCTGACCCATCTGGACAAAAAACGTGTCCAGCAGGTACTCAAGGAGAGCGAGCACCGTTTCCGCATCGTCACGGACGCGGTCTCCGAGGCGATCGTCGCCCTGGACCAGGAGGGGCGCATCACCTTCTGGAACCAGGGGGCGAAAAAGACCTTCGGATTCAAGAAACAGGAAATCCTCGGCGACTCCCTGCTGCGTCTCGTCCCGGAGAGACTCCACGAGGAGTATCGCTCGTTTTTCACCGAACAGGCCACCGACCGGGAGAACCGCATGAGCAGCGGCACCCTGGAGGGCACCGGGGTCAAGAAAGGGGGAGAGGAGTTCCCGCTGGAGTTCTCGATCAACAGTTGGAGCGAAGGGAACCAGACTTTCTTCGTCAGCGTCATGCGGGACATCACCAAACGCAAGCTCAACGAAGAGAAGATCCACGAGCAGTCCATCAAGCTGCTGGAAATGGAAAAAGCGGCCAGCAAGGCCAAAAGCGATTTCGTGGCCAATCTGAGCCACGAAATCCGCACCCCGATGAACGGCATCATCTGTCTGACCGATCTGGCCCTGCGCATCGAAACGGAACCCGACACCAGGGACTACCTGTTCAAGATCGCCAACGCCTCCCAGTCCCTGATGGGCTGCCTGAACGACATCCTGGATTTTTCCAAAATCGAGGCGGGCAAGCTGGACCTCTATCCCGTCATGTTCCATCCCGGCGAGTTGTTCCACAAGCTGGCGGACATGTTCGGCAGCCAGGTGGCGGACAAGGGGATCGAGCTGGTCTTTTCGATCCCGGACGACTATTTCCCGACCCTGTTCGGGGACTCCAAACGGCTGGAGCAGATTCTGATCAATCTGCTGCGCAACGCGATCAAATTCACCGGCGAGGGAACCATCGTCGTCCGCGCCCACCCCACCCCCAAACAGATCGGTCCCGTCTCCCTGCAATTCTCCATCGAGGACACCGGCATCGGTATCGCCCCGGAGCGCATCGAGAAGCTGTTCAGCCCCTTCGCCCAGGCCGACCCCTCCATCGCCCTCAAGTACGGCGGGACCGGGCTGGGGCTGAACATCTGCAAACAACTGGTGGAAATCATGGGAGGGCGCATCTGGGCGGAAAGCACCCTGGGACGGGGCAGCCTGTTCGCCTTCACCGTGAATCTGGTCTATCCGTCCGAATCCAACAAGCCCCTGATCGTACCCGACATGTTGCGGGATCTCAAAATTCTGGTGGCCGACGACCATGAAATGACCCGGACCATCATGGAGGCCATTCTGCGGGGGTTCAAATTCACCGTCACCACGGTGGATTCCGGCGAGGCCGCCCTGGCCGAACTGACGGACGCGCGGGACACGGAGGCCCCCTATCAACTGGTCTTCATGGACTGGCGCATGTCGGGGATGGATGGCATCGAAACCGCCAAGGCGATTCATCAGGAGTTCGCCAACCGGGACACCCCCGCCCCTTTGCCGAAAATCATCATGCTGACCGCGTTCGGAAAGAACACCATCCAAAAGACCGCCGAGCAGTCGGGCATCGATCTGTTTCTGCACAAGCCGGTGACCCAGGCCCATCTGTTCAACGCCATTCTGGAGGTGTTCGGCAAACGGATCTCCTCGAACCAGCATGTGGAGATCCAGGTGTTGAACGAGGAGCTGGCCACCTCCAGTCGGATCGGCGGGGCCAGGGTGTTGCTGGCCGAGGACAACTACATCAATCAACAGGTCGCCTCGGAGCTGCTGGCCAGGGTGGGCGTGACCGTGGAGATCGCCAACAACGGCCAGGAGGCCGTGGAGAAAGTGCAGGGCCACACCTACGACGCCGTGCTGATGGATGTGCAGATGCCGATCATGGATGGTCACGCGGCCACACGGGCCATTCGCAGCGACCCCGGATTCCAGACGCTGCCCATCATCGCCATGACCGCCCATGTCCTGGAGAGCGCCCGCGAGGCCAGCCTGGCCTCCGGCATGAACGACCACATCACCAAACCCATCGACATCAAACAGTTGTATGCGACCCTGACGCGCTGGATCAACCCGGACGGCAACGATCGCCGCTTCGGGGTCCCGACCGGAACCAGCGCCCCACCCCAGCGGGAGGCGTCCGGCATCCTGCCACCGGTCTTGGCCGGCATCGATCTGCGCAACGCCATGATCCGTCTGGGTGGACAGGAGCGGTTTTTCAAGGCGGTCTTGATGCGTTTCAAGGACCACGCCAACGTGGGCCATCAGATCCACGCCGCCCTGGACAACGAAAACCTGGAAACCGCCCTGCATCTGGCCCACATGATGACCGGCATCGCCGGCAATCTCTCCGCGACCCGGTTGCAGCAGGCCGCCCATGAACTGGAACTGGCCATCGAGCAACGCCGCATCCGCGAGGAGCCCTCCCTGCTCAAGGAGTTCGATCAGGCGTTGCACCAGGTGATCCAGGCCATCCACACCCTGCGACCCGATTTCGTCCCCTCCCCCGCCGACCGGGAGGAGGACACCCCCTCCCGGACCAGCCACTCACCCCAGGACCAGGCGGTGATCGTTCCCCTCCTCAAGGAACTGTTCACGCTGCTGAAGACACGGGACACCGACGCCGAACTGACCCTGGAAACCCTCAAACAGGTTCTGAACAGAAAAAACCTGCAACCGGAACTGCAAGGTCTGGAGGCGTGCATTCAAAGACTGGATTACCAGGGCGCCCAGCAGTTGCTGCAAAAACTGCAGACCACACTCAATTTCCCCGTCGGGAGGGCAGCGCCATGAGCAGCCAGTTGCGCCAGAAGATCCTGGTGGTCGATGACGAGCCGGGCAACATCGCCATGTTGCGCAACGCCCTGCTCGCCGACTACAAAATCTTTTTCGCTCTGAACGGCCAGGACGCCCTGGATTCCGTGGCCTCCCCCAACCGGCCCGACCTGATCCTGCTGGACATCCTGATGCCCGGCATGAACGGCTTCGAAGTCTGCAAACGGCTGAAGGCCTCCAGGGAGTTCCACGAAATCCCCATCATTTTCATCACGGCGAAAAACGAGGTGGAAATCGAAACCAAGGGCCTGGAGCTGGGGGCGGTGGACTTCATCACCAAGCCCTTCAATCCCCCGGTCGTCAAGGCGCGGGTGCAGACCCACCTGAACCTGATCAACACGTTCGCCCAGCTCAAGGACCGGGAAAGTCATCTGCGCTCCATTCTGGAAGCGGCCATGGACGCCATCATCACCACGGATCAGAACGGTCTGGTGGTGGACTTCAACCCCTTCGCCGAGACTCTGTTCGGCTACTCCCGCCAGGAGGTGATCGGGCGGGACATCGCGGACCTCATCGTGCCTCCGGAGTTTCGCGCGCAGCACCGGGAAGGCATGAAACGCTACGTCGAATCCTTGCGGAGCGACCGGACACGCCCCCTGAAGCGCCGTCTGGAACTCAACGGGTTGTGCGCCAACGGGGGCCGGGTCAACCTGGAGGTGGCGCTGATCGCCACCCACCGCCAGAATCAACTCCATTTCACCGCCTTTCTGCACGACATCACCGAACGCAACAATCTGTTGGTCTCCCTGAACGACATGCTGAAGACCGCCGAGGACGCCAGTCGGGCGAAAAGCGATTTCCTGGCCAACATGAGCCACGAAATCCGCACGCCGATGAACGCCATCATCGGGCTGACCAAACTGGCCCTCAAGGCCGACCTCACCCCCAAGGTGGAAGACTATCTGACCAAAATCGAGAACGCCTCCCGCTCCATGCTGGGGGTGATCAACGACATCCTCGAATTCTCCCGAATCGAGGCGGGCCACATGCAGTTGAATCCACAGGAGTTCAATCTCCAGGAGGTGTTCGATCACCTGGGCGACCTCTTCCGCCGCCAGACCGGGGAAAGGAACATCGAACTGATCCTCTCCCTCTCCTCCGACATCACCCACATGATCGGGGACGCCATGCGTCTGGAGCAGGTGTTGACCAACCTGATCGGCAATGCCCTCAAGTTCACGGAACGGGGTGAAATCGTGGTGGAGGCCCGACTGCGCGGCGGGGAGGCGGAGCAGGCGCTCATCGAATTCGCCATTCACGACACCGGCATCGGCATCGATCCCTCCCGTCTGCCGGCCCTGTTCGAATCCTTCGTGCAGGCGGACAATTCGATCACCAGAAAGTATGGCGGCACCGGTCTCGGTCTGGCCATCTGCAAGCGCATCGTGGGCCTGATGGGTGGAGAGATCTGGGCGGAAAGCACGCCGGGCAAAGGGAGCGTGTTCCGATTCACCGCCCTTTTCATTCCCGTCGTGCAGGGACGGAAGGAACGGCGTCTGCCGGAAACGGCGGGCCAGGTCAAGGTGCTGCTGGTGGACGATCAGCCCAAATCCAGGGAGGTGCTGGAGGAGATCCTCCACTCTTTCAATCTGGAGACCACCGGGGTGGACGGGATGTCCCTGGCCGCCTCCCTGATGATCGACGCCATGGAGAGCCCCGTTCCCTATCGGCTGGTCGTTTTGAATCTGCGCCAGGATCCGGGTCGGGAGATGCGGGTCTACTCCAACCTGGTCAAGATGCTCTCCTCACGCTACCCGGAGGAGGCTCTCCCCAGGTCCATCCTGTTGACCAGGACCTTCAAGGACGAATGCGTCAAATCCCTGTTGCCGGGGATCAACACCTGCGTCGAGAAGCCCATCAACCGCTCCCAACTGTTCAACGCCATCCTGGAGGTGTTCGGCTTCCAGTTCGCCAGGAACTCCCTGTACCACCAGGCGGAAGTGGTCGATGAGAGCAACATCAAGAAAAATCTCGGCGGGGTGCGGGTTCTGGTGGTCGAGGACAACGCCATCAACATGCAGGTGGTGCGGGAGCTCATGGAACGGGTGGGCGTCCTGGTCGAGGAGGCCAACCACGGCAAAATGGCGCTGCGGATGATCCAGAACCGTGATTACGCGGTGGTGCTGATGGATCTGCAAATGCCGGAAATGGACGGTTTCACCGTCACCCGTCTGATCCGCCGGGAAAAGCGTTTCCAGAACCTCCCGATCATCGCCATGACCGCCCACGCCATGGAGGAGGACCGCAAGAAGTGTCTGGCGGCGGGCATGAACGGCCATGTGGGCAAGCCATTCAATCCCAAGGAGCTGTACGACATCCTGACCCGGTGGGTGGAGATCTCCCCACCCGCCGCCCTGGCCGCGTCCGACAGCGCCCGGGACGGGGCGGGCTTTGCCGACATGCCCGGCATCCACGTGGCGGACGGACTGGCGCGCATGGCGGGTGACGCCCGGTTGTACCGACGCATGCTGGCGCGCTTTTATACGGACAACGCCCAGGACGCGGACAAGATCGCCCAGGCACTGCTCGCCGGGGACCACGCTCTGGGGGAGCGTCTGGCTCATACCATCAAGAGCGTCTCCGGTCAACTGGGAGCGGTGCGACTGAACCAGGCCGCCATGCAGCTGGAAAAAGCCATGATCGGACGCGACCCCAACGTCGGCACCCTGCTGACGGGTTTCCGGGAAGCCCTGGACGAGGTGCTGCTCTCCCTGGCCGATCTGGCCCACGACGCCCAACCCGCCATGGAGGCGAACGCCTCCAAACCGACCAGAAGGGATCTGGATGTGACGCGCCTGGAGAAACTGCTGGGACATCTGGCCCTCCTGCTGGTCGAGCAGGATTCGGAGGCCGACGCCCTCATCGCGCCGTTGCGGGAGTGTCTCCATGGACACGCCGCGGAAACCACGCTGAATGAAATCGCGGAACAACTCCGACATTACGACTACGAAAACGCCAGGAGCACCCTATCGACCTTGGCCGGCACCCTGGGGATGACCCTGGCAGAGGACATTCAGGACGGCACCCCATGAATCGACACAAGAAAAAGGTATTGCTCATCGATGACGATCCTTTCGACATCGACATGTTGCGCAACATTCTGGGGTCCGAATACGCCCTGACCGTGGCGCTGAATGGCACGCAGGGTCTCAAGCTCGCCCAGGCCGCGGTCCCTCCCGACCTGATGCTCCTGGATGTCATGATGCCGGAGATGAACGGCTACGAAGTGTGTCAACGCATCAAGGCCATTCCCGACATCCGGACCCTCCCCATCATTTTCATCACCGCCAAAAGCAGCGCGGAGGACGAGACCCATGGTCTGGAACTGGGCGCGGTGGATTATATCACCAAGCCCTTCACCCCCTCCGTGGTCCAGGCCAGGGTCAGGACCCACCTGGCCTTGCGCAGCGCCCATCGCTCCCTGGAAGCGGTCAACGATCAACTGCTGACGGAACGTCAGATCGTGGTGGACATCGTCGCCAACATCCAGCGCTCCAAGCCGTTCGACGACCGCCATCTCCGTTGCCTGAACAAACCCCTGGAAACGATTTCCGGGGATCTGATCCTCTCCGCGTTCCGTCCGGACGGAGGCCAGCATGTGATGCTGGGAGACTTCACCGGACACGGGTTGGCCGCCGCAATCGGTGGCCCCCTGGTGTCCGACACCTTCTACACCGACACCCTGCAGGGCGTGCCCATGGAGACCATCTGCGCCCGGATCAACCACAAGCTTTACCGGATTCTCCGCCGGGACATGTTCATGGTGAGCTGCTTCCTGGAATTGAATCCGGAGCGCACCCGACTGAAGGTCTGGAATTGCGGGTTGCACGACGCGTTCCTGTTCAGGGGAGCCAGCCTGTGCCACGCTCTGGAAGCCGACTGCTTTCCACGGGGCATGCTGAACCAACCGGATGGCGCGCCGCAAACCGTGGAGGTGCGCCCCGGCGACCGGGTTTTCATCTACTCGGACGGCATCGTGGAGGAACGCAACGACCAGGATGAGCTGTTCGGCACGGAACGTCTGCGGACCATTCTGGGACAAATCAGTTCACAATCCCATCCCCTGGATGGCATAATGGATCTCCTGGAGCGATTTCGTGGCGAAAGGGCGCAGTCCGATGACATCAGCCTTGCCGAATTGACGTGTTAAACTCGAATGCGATGGAACGATCATGGCCAAAGAAGAGATTGATTTCAAGAAAACCGACGACACCCTCCTGATCACCCTGGGAGACAAGTTCGATTATCACCACGGGAAACGATTTCAGGACGCCTGTCGCGCCCATACGGGCATCAACAAATACATCATCGATTTCAAACATGTGTCCTATATAGACAGTTCCGCGCTGGGACGCCTGATGTTCCTGCGCACTCAGGCGGGGGAGGAACAGGCGGACATCACGATCATCAACCCCCGGAAAGCGATCTTTGACATCCTGAAGATCACCCAACTGCACAAGGTATTCAAAATCAAGGACATCATCTAATGTCTGTCCATCCTTGCACCCTGACGGGGAGGTATCGCCATGCATCAACAGTTTGAATGGAATCGACGGATGTTTCTGCAACGCGCAGCCACGGGGGCCGTCTTGCCCACGGTGTTGAGCCTGCTCCCCTCCCCCGTCGGCGGGCGCGCCTACGCCCAGTCCGAAAAACACCTCTCCGCCGAATGGCTGGAACTGGCGGCCCGTTACGGCAAGCCGACGGGGAAGTTCGGCAACATCGGCGATCCCGTCACCCTGACCATCGGCTATCAACCCTATTGCACCCCCTACTGGACCGCCACCATCAACAAACAGGCGCAAATCTGCGCCAAATATCTCCCGAAGGGGAGCCGGATCATCTGGTTCCGCGCCCTGTCCGGTCCCCTGATCAGCAACAACATGAACGCCGGAACCAATCAAATCGGCTACATGGCCGAAACACCCGCCCTGACCGCCGGGGATCTGGTGAACTGCGACCTGGTGTCGGTCACCGGATACGATCTGGGGGAAACCGGCTCCATCGTGGTGCGCAAGGATCTCCTGGAGGGCGACAAGGTCAAACAACCCCGGGATCTGAACCAGCGACCCATCGGCGTCCCGTTTGGCTCCTATTCCCACCGCCAGATCCTCACCTGGTCCCGACAGAACGGAGTCGGCGGGGAACTCAGCGAGCAATCCATCGAGCGACAGATGAGCAACATCAACAGCAGCGCCATCTGGGCGGGCGCGCTGTGGGAACCCTACCCCTCCTGGCTGGAGTTCAAGGGGGCGGCCTCCCGCTGGGTGACCGGCCTGGAGATGCCCTGTTCCTGCGACAAATACCATCCCCAGGCGGTCAAGCACACCTTTCGCGTCACCGGAGCGACCCTGGCCATTCACGACTGGCTGCGGGAACGTCCCGACATCATCGCCGCCTATCTCAAATCCGAGGAGGAGTGTCGGGAGCTGCTCACCAGCGACCCGGAACTGGCCACTTACCTCATCTGGTCCGACATCTCCGAGGTGCCCCCGGCGGTGGTCCGCAACGCCCTGGACATGATGGTCTGGGATGGTCGCCTCACCCCGGAGATCAACCGGCACCTCAAAGGGTGCGCCCGCATGTGGCGGGAGGCGGGTTTTCTCAAGAACGACCGGAGCAGGGACCCCGACGCCTATGTGGACCGCTGGGCCAACGGCGCCTTTCTGGAACTGGCCCTCAAGGAGTTGCAAAAGGAGGGACGCTGGAGTTCCCTCCGCCAACCCGGTTTCCCCCACCCGGTCCGTCCCGATCAGAACCAACGCCATGACTGGAAAAAATACCAGGAGATCCAGGTCGCCTTCAAAGAGTGGAACC
>JADGCR010000319.1 GCA_015228895.1 Magnetococcales bacterium | reverse complement strand
CGGGTTGAGCCTGCCGCGTTCGGCCATGCTCGTCGAACAGGTCTTTGAAACCATCGTGCGGGAATTGGAGAGAGGGGAGACCGTGAAGCTGTCGGGCTTTGGGGTGTTTGCCGCGCGCAGCAAGCGTTCCCGGCCAGGGCGGAATCCGAAAACCGGAGAACCCATCGAGATCACGGCCCGTAAGGTGGTGACGTTCCGGGCCAGCCCGCTGGTACTGGGGAAGGAAAAGGCGTTTCACACATCCTGACGACGGATTTAGGGAAACCCGTCTATGTCGAACCAGGAAACGGTCCGATCTTTCGGAATTATATAAAGGGGGGAGTCATGTTGAATATTAAGGACTGGACAATCGGCAGCAAACTGATCGGCGCATTTCTGACCGTCGTGATGGTGCTGGTGGTCGTGGGTGGACTCGGCTACCGCAATATTTCCAGGATGTCCGAAAAAACCACGGAAATCGTCGAAACCGCGCCACTCTCCAATGCCGCCATGGAGATGAACCTCTCCGTCGCCAGAGACATGCAGATGATCATGGAGCTGTTGGCCGCAGAAGACAAAAAAGGGTTGGACGAGGTGTGGAAGGAGCACGAGGAACTCGTCAAGAGTTTCGACACCTTCGGCGAGGCCATTCTGAACGGGGCCACGGTGAACGGGATCCGGTTTCACGCCACCCGGGATGACCGTTTAAAGGAGTTGGTACACAAGGCTGACGCCTTTCATAACGACCGGTTTCAGCCGGCCTTGCGGACCATCCATGAGCTTTCCTTGCGATCATTCGATTTGAAGCATGCACAGGAACAGGCCATGCACACCATGGAATCGTCCTATGAGACCATTCTTTCCGGGACGCAGGAACTGGAAAAAGCCATCCGCAAACAGATCGAAAAACGGATCGCCGCCGGCGCGAACGCCAGGGAGATTCACAAAACCGAACACCCCTGGCTGGAAGGGGTGATGGCGATCAAACCGGTGATCGCCAACAGCCGGATCGCGATCGAAGAGTATGTCCAGTCCCTGGACCCCAAGGAGATGGCGGAATTTGTGAAACACTATGAAGCCACCGTGGGCCAGTTTGACCAATGGATCGACGCCCTGCTGAAGGGGGGGGAGATGGATGGCCTGTCGATTGCCCAGGTGACCGATCCGGTGATTCGAACCGCCATCGAAAAACTGGATCACGCGCACAACACGGGGTTCCAGGAGAGTGTGAAGTCAATGCTCAAGGTCCAGGGGATGCTGGTCGGCGTGCTGACCGAACGCGGAGACAAGGACAAGGAAGGGGACGCGTTGGGCGAGGAGATGATCAAAATACTGTCTGGCGTCCGGGAGGGGGCGGACACCGCCATCCAGGCATCCACCAAAGCCTCGGGAGAGACGGCGGTCATAGCGACCACCCAGACCCTGCTGGGTATTCTGGTCGGCGCCCTGCTGGCGATCGTGTTGGGGATCGTCGTCACCCGGGGCATCACCTCCGCCATGAAGGAAGCCCTGGCCGTGGCCAACAGCCTGGCCGATGGGGATCTGACCGTGCAGGTGAACGCCGTCAGCAAGGATGAGACCGGACAGGTTCTGACCGCCATGCGCACCATGGTGGAGAAACTGCGCCAGGTCATTGGCGAAGTCTCCATCGCGGCGGAACAGGTCTCCTCCGGCAGCAACGAAATCTCCAATACCGCGCAGAATCTCTCCCAGGGAGCGACCCAGCAGGCAGCCGCCATCGAGGAGACCTCCTCGGCGATGGAGCAGATGTCCGCCAATATTCAACAAAACACCGACAACGCCGGGACCACCCAGAACAGTGCACAAAAGGCCGCCCGGGACGCTACGGAAGGAGGTGTCGCGGTCGTCGGTTCCGTGCAGGCCATGAAGGAAATCGCATCCAAAATCGGCATCATCGAGGAGATCGCCCGTCAGACCAATCTGCTGGCCTTGAACGCCGCCATCGAGGCCGCCCGGGCCGGAGAACACGGCAAGGGGTTCGCCGTGGTGGCCGCCGAGGTGCGCAAACTGGCGGAACGGAGTCAAACCGCAGCCGGGGAGATCAGTCGCCTCTCCGCCTCCAGCGTGAGTGTGGTGGAGAAGGCTGGTCAGATCATCCACACGCTGGTGCCGGACATTCAGAAAACGGCGGAACTGATTCAGGAGATCAACGCCTCCAGCCAGGAACAGAGCCAGGGTGCGGCACAGATCAATCAGGCGATCCAGCAGCTGGACCAGGTGATCCAGCAGAATGCCGGCGCATCCGAGGAGATGGCCGCGACTGCGGAAGAACTGAGCGCGCAGGCCGACATGATGCATCAAGCCATCTCGTTCTTCAAACTCGGCCAACAGTCGAACACGGTCCGGACATTGGCGACCCAACGCAAACTCTCAGGCTCCGGGCAACAGCCTGTTCCCGTGCGCAAACAAACTATCAGGGCACTGCCCGCTCCCGCGCGCAAACCACTCGGAAAGGTTGACCGGAATATGGGATCAGAAATTCATGCGGACCAGGAATTTGAAACCTTCTGATAACGACGAATAACATAATTGTAATCAATTACTTGCCAAATAAAGACGACATGTTGTTTCCACCCTAAAGTGACGCAGCAAAGGCTGAAGCCATCTAAACAAGACGAATGGTGACCCGTATGAAAAGCATCGCGTAAACGCGCGGTAAGGCTGAAGCCACCCTTGGCGTTTCTCTGGTCAAGACGACCAATGATACCACCAGAACCCACCGGCGCAAACGTAGCGCGACTGGTGGCCAAGGGTGCCGTTTTGGCAAGGCGCGCGTGGTGCATTCAGGGGGAAAATGCATTTCGGCATGTTGAATTGGACCAAAGTTCGATCCTGTTTGCCGTTTTTTGGAAGCAAATATCCCGTCGAACTGGTCCTGAAGCTGTGGACCAGCTATTTTCATTGGTATTTAAAGGGAAATGTCTGGTCCACAGGGCTGTGGACCAGAAAGGCCCTGGTCCACAGGTTTTGGAGAATTTGGGCCGAGAGAGAATGGGAACGCAGTTTTTGGTGT
>JADGCR010000318.1 GCA_015228895.1 Magnetococcales bacterium | reverse complement strand
CCCAAAATTGCCGAGGAGGAGTTGCATCAGCGTCGTCTGGAGACCATTGAGCGGGAGGCTTACCAGAGGGCTTTTGCGGCGGGGGAAGAGGCGGGTCTGGCTCTAGGCGAGCAGACGATGGAGCAGGAGATGGCGCGTCTTCTGCCGCAGTTTGAGACCGTGTTGCGCCAGTTGGACGGCTTGCCCCGACGTGTTTTTGCCGGTGCCGAGCGGTTTCTGGTGGAGACCGGCGATCCCGGCGCCTGGCGGGATGAACTGGGCGATTTATTGTTTCATATCGTTTTTCACAGCCGCATCGCCGAGGAGCGGGGAGATTTCTCCCTGGGGGAGGTGATCGCCGGGGTGACGGAGAAGATGACCCGACGGCATCCTCACGTATTCGATCCGGCCACCCCCCCGTTGCAGGCCGCCCACCAGGTCCCGGCCCGCTGGGAGGAGATCAAGCGGGCGGAAAAGGCCACGCAAGGGGTGGCGTCGGTCTTCGACGACATTCACAGCCGTCTGCCGGCGCTGTTGTGGGCCGCCAAGGTGCAACGGAAAATGGCCCAGGTGGGCTTCGACTGGCAGGATGCCGCCGGGGTGCTGGAGAAGGTCCGGGAGGAGCTGGAAGAGTTGCAGGAGGCCAGGGAAGAAGAGAGCCGCGAGGAAGAGTTGGGAGATTTGTTGTTTACCCTGGTCAACCTCGCCCGGCATCTCAAGGTCAACCCGGAGAGCGCCCTGCGGCGGGCCACGCACAAGTTCCAGGACCGTTTCCGCTACATGGAACAACGTCTGCACACCCGGAACCGCACTCCAAGAGAGGCCACCCTGGAAGAACTGGAAGCCTTGTGGCAGGAGAGCAAACGGCGACCGGGTCGTTCGGACCTGTTTTGATCGCGACAGGGCAATCATCGGACAGGTCCGCGATGGAATGAAAAACGACGTCATCACCACGGAGGCCGCTATAATCGATTTTTTTTGCGAAACACCAGAATCGGCAACAGCGTCAAGATCCCGCCACCGGTCACCATCCAGATTCCGGAGGCAATGGCCTCCTCGGTACTCCCCGCGTTGGTCACATAGGGAGGCAGCAGGTAAAACAGAAAGCCACCCACCATCAGCCCCAGACCCGTTCCATAACAAAGCAGTCTCAACATCCCCCTCCCCCCCTGCACGATCATCCGGTCCCGATCTCCGTCTGCCCCAACGGATCCAGGAAACGTTGATACCGTTCATCCAGCCACAGACTCAAGCCAACCGCCCACACCAGATTGTCGGGACGGCGCTCGACCTCCCCATGCACTCTTTGGACCACATGCAACGCGACACTCATGAAGCCCACTTCCTCGAACTGATCCGTGATGGTGTGAAAAAAGGTCAGATCGTTGCGCCACCGCGCCACCTCCCGCCTGCCACCGGGCATCCCCTGGTCCAGCAGACGAAACAACAACGCCGCCTTGCCCGGATGGGTGGCCAGAACCGCCTGTTGCCAGGCGAACGCCAACAGGGGAGCATGATACCGGAGCAGGGTGTATCTTTTGAGAAAGCGATAGGGAGAGAGCTCCAGGGTGGTGAAAAAGGCCTCGTCCGGCCCTTCCCGCATCTCCAGAAGCATGCTCCCGGTCAACTCCCGGGCCGTCCGCCGCGCCTTGCGCCGGAGATTGCCCAGCCATTCGCTTTCCAGGGAGGCGGGGGTGATCATGGGCGGGGTGCTAGCCGTACAGCAGGGCGCAGATGAACACCGCCGCCACGATTCCGGCCAGATCCCCGATCAGGGCGGCGGCCAGGGTGTGGCGGATGCGGCGGATGCGAATGGCGCCATAATAGACCGCCAGGATATAAAAAGTGGTCTCCGAAGAGCCCTGCAAGGTGCTGGTCAACATGCCGATGTAGCCATCCGGTCCGATGGCGGGGTTCTGCAGCAGCGAGGCCAGATAACCCTGAGCGCCGGACCCGGACAAGGGACGCAGGATCGCCATGGTCAGGGCGTCGGCGGGCAGGCCGATTCCGGCGGTCACCGGACCGACGAAATCGGTAAAATAGCCCAACGCCCCACTGGCGCGAAACATGCCCACGGCCACCAGAATGGCCACCAGATAGGGAATGATCCGCACTCCCACCTCGAAACCCTCCCGCGCCCCTTCCACAAACACCTCGTAAACCGGCACCCGGCGCAGATGACCGAAGGCCAGCATGCCCGTCATGAGCGCTGGCAACACCCAGGGGGAAATGGCGCGACCGTACAGAATCGTCACCGGAATCAACCCGATCAGCACCAGCAGGGCGGTCACCGACACCCACAACGGATACCCGCCCGTCACCTGCATGGTGGGATCTCGATCCAATGGTCCATCCGGGACCGTGGCGCACGGCGCGGGGGGGGGAGAAAAGTTCTGCAACAGTTTGGTCGCCAGGATGGCGACCGAAGTGGAAAAGAAAGTGGCGAACAGCGTGGTGGACAAAATGGCCGCCGGGTCGGCGGAACCCACGGAGGCCCGCAAGGCGATCACGCTCGTGGGCACCAGGGTGACGCTGGAGGTGTTGATGGCCAGAAAGAGCGCCATGGCGTTGGTGGCGGTGCCGGGAGAGGGATTGAGCCGTTCCAGTTCCTTCATGGCGCGAATGCCGAACGGGGTCGCGGCGTTGCCCAAACCCAGGGCGTTGGCGGAAAGATTCAGGATCATCGCCCCCATGGCCGGATGGTCCGCCGGCACGTCGGGAAACAGGCGCACCATCAATGGCCGGATCAAACGGGCCAGCATGGTGAGCAGTCCTCCCTCTTCCGCCACCTTCATCAGCCCCAGAAACAGGGCCATGACCCCCACCATGCCAATGGAGAGGGTCACGGAGTTGGTGGCGGACTCCACCATGCCGTTGGTCAACATCTGCATGGGGGAGTCTCCGCTCCCCGGAAGCCACCCGAACTGTCTGACGGCGGTCACCGCAAAGGCGATGACGACCATGATGAAAAAGAACAGGTTCATGGCGGACCGTCGTCACCCGGAAAGCTAGAAGGTCTCGAACGCGTCATCGTCCGGG
>JADGCR010000317.1 GCA_015228895.1 Magnetococcales bacterium | reverse complement strand
ATGTCGGTGATGATGATATCCGGCCGGTTCTGCCCGTAACTCCTGATCCCCTCCTCCCCGTCATAGGCGATGATCAGTTTGCCCACATGACGTTGCAGAAAGAAATCCAGCCGGGCGTGGATGTCGGGATCATCCTCCACATACAGGATGGTCAGGGTTTTCAAAAAATCCAGGTCGGGAGCCAAAAATTCCGCGATCATGTTTTGGTACTCCATGCGTGTCCGAAAAGGATCTCCAGGGTGACGGGAATGGCGCCATTGGTCAACCCGAAATTTTCTTGATAGAGGGCCGCGAGCCGGGCCGGATACCCCGTGCCCATGAGACCCGCTGGTCGTTGCCGATGGGCGTTGGCCGCTCCCATGCGGCGCAGTTCGTGAAGCAACGCGATCCCGTCGGGACGGGTGAAACGGAGCAGATCCCGATCCGCCACGGGCTGGGAAAAACCGGCTTTGGCCAGCATCTCTCCCAGTTGATGCAGGGAAAGGAACTCCGGCACCCGAATCCAGGCGCGGCCATGGCGGGTTTGATCCAATCGGGTCTGGACGGTTTTGAGTTCACGCAACGTCCCCTCTCCCGCGGCGCAGAGCAACAGGGCGCCTCCCGGTTTGAGAACCCGGCGCAGTTCCCGCAGGGAGGCCATGGGGTCCGGGGTCCAATGGAGCATCATGTTGGAGAGCACCATGTCGAACTGCCGGGGGGGAAACGGCAGGGCTCCCGGATCCCCGGTGACGGGGACGGGCCTGAGCTGCCAGGGGAGGCGGAAGGGAAACCCTTTCGGTCCCACGGGGGGCACCAGACCCATGGAGACGACGCGCGCCTTGGGATGGCGCTGTTGCAACAGCGTGGCGAGTTGACCGGGACGACGACTGACTTCCAGAATGTGACCGGGGGTGAACAACAGGTCGTCCAGTCGTTCCGCCAGCAGGGTGTCGATGACGGAGAGCCAGTCATCCGTCCTGGCCGGAGAGGCGCTGGCCAACGCCTTGCGCACCCGGCGGGGATCGAGCCGGGCAAAGGGGAGTGGTTCCAGCGGGGTGGCGTTTTCCATAGGGTTGCGAGTCCATGCGCGAGTTTCGAAGCTGCATCATACCCCATGATTCCCTTCGAGGGAACCATGCAGATTTTGAGGCTCGTTGAAATACGTCAAACCGCGTGATGCTGGACGTATTTCGCGAGACAATGATCTTTCTGTCGCTATTCAATAATACACAGAATCAAAGAGTTTAATTAATACTGTTTTCAATATTTGTCATACAGCCCCAATCCCATGAACACCCCGCATCGCAGACGCAATGGCGGGGGCGCGTGGAGGTATGTTCAGAAAAAATCATCAAGGAATGCACGTCTAAACGCTAATAAAATTTCGTTGGCAAACGGGGAATGCGCCCTGCCTGTCTGGAGACTGTACAAGTTCCCGTCAACAGACCTCTGAAAGGTTCATTGCGGCACACTTCATCCGACTTTGACGAGTTCCTGCATCGGTCATCCACACATTATGAGCAGATTTTCCTGTACAAAGTGAAAAGTCTTGGAGTATATTCTTATCATAAGCATGGACAGCCCAGACTGACAATCCATTATAGGTGAGTAAACAGAAGATGATCGAGCAAGAACATTACATGCCGGAAAAATATCGGCTCGGACACCCCTCCGTGGATATGCAGCACGAATTATTATTTGTTTTATATAATGAAATCCTTGAATCGTTGGAATCCCGGGAGAACGGTTACGACCTGGTGGATATTTTCGCTGGATTGAACATGTATGTCATCAATCACTTTCAGTTCGAGGAAGAACTCATGGAGACGACCGGCTATCATGACAAAGGCGCGCACATGGAGGAGCATCGCATGCTGAAAGCCAATGTGGGCGTGCTTCATGACCGTTTCAACCGGTCGAAAAATCACCACGACAAAAAAGTCGTCGCGCAGGAAATCGCCGATTTCCTGGTCAGTTGGTTGGAGCATCATATCGCTGAGGTGGACAGGCATTTTTGTCAATTTCTGCTTGCGTGACACGACCGACCGCGCCAGGGTCCATTCCATTCCGCCGCACCCCAAACAGCCATGCGAGGCAAGACACTATGCTGACAGTATCGAAAGACAGAGATCAGGTGACCATCCGGCTTCCACGACAATTCGGCTTCACCCTGCGCTCCGAATTCAAGCAGGCGACGATGGGCAATCCGCCGAAAAGCAAATACCTGCTGGATTTTCAGGAAGTGGAAAAAATGGACAGTTCCGCGTTGGGCATGCTGCTCCTGTTGCGCGAGACCTCCGGAGGAACCACCGCCGACATCACCCTCGTCAACGTGCGGGCCGAAATTCGCAAGCTGCTGGTGCTCGCCAACTTCCAGACCTTGTTCTCGATACGTTAAATTCTTTCCGGATCGCCCATGTCCTCATCCACGCTGCGCCATTGGACAGACCGTTTTTCCGATGGATTGTGCAGGATCTTGTTCCCCCCGGTTTGTCCGTTGTGTCAGGCAGTTGTTCTTGAAAACCATCGATTGTGCGAAAACTGTCACCTCGCCCTGCCACCACCACCCGACAATTACTGTCTGCGTTGCGGTGGACCCGCAACCCGGCCGGAGCAGGGTTGCAGGTTGTGTCCGCCCAATGGGAACGCCCTGGATGCCGCCTATTTCGCCTTTCAGTATCAAGGCGTTGTCATCGACCTGATTGTCGGCTACAAATTTTCCGACCGCTCCGAAAGGGCGCAGTTGCTGGGAAACTTGTGTTGGGAGCGCCTGGAGTCCATGTTGACCTGGGAAGCCCCGGACGTGGTGATTCCCCTGCCTTTGCACCCCTGGCGCCTGATCAGGCGCCGTTACAATCAAGCGGCGTTGCTGGCCAGGGTCGTCGCCCGGCATCTTCATCGACCACTGGTGACAAACGCCCTGTTCCGGTGCAGAATGACGCGTCCTCAAACCCGCTTGAACGCCATGGATCGCAAACGGAACGTCCAGGACGCCTTCCAGGCCAGCGAGGAGCGGGTTCGTGGACGCGGGGTGTTGCTGGTGGA
>JADGCR010000316.1 GCA_015228895.1 Magnetococcales bacterium | reverse complement strand
TAAAAAAATCAGACACAGCAGATTTATCGGTGCGCCGTCAGATTGAGACTTGACTTCCAAGGGCGATCAGGGGGAAAATGAATCTTGCACCACCTTGAGGTGTATGGCAGTACGGTCGGTATGGCGGATGTAGCTCAGTTGGTAGAGCCCCGGATTGTGATTCCGGTTGTCGTGGGTTCGAGTCCCATCGTTCGCCCCAATCTTTACATCGGCACGCCTCCGGGGTCTTTTCTTCCTGCACACCAATAAGCGAAAGTGGCGGAACTGGTAGACGCGCTGGATTTAGGTTCCAGTGCCGCAAGGTGTGCGGGTTCGACTCCCGCCTTTCGCACCAGATTGGAGCGCATCCTCCTCCAGGACGATCATCTCTCTGCGACCCGCTCCGTGATCCCGCCACATCCGTTCATACAGTCCTTCCAGATTGTGCATGAAACGCTCAATGTCAAACAACGGCTGGGTCAGCCGATTGGCCCGAAGACGTTCACGGATGGACTGCAGGCGCGCCGGGTCGTGGGCCAAATCCACAGCCAGCGCGAAATAATCTTCCCAAGACCGGGTGACCAACTCTGGCAGACCGATCGCGTGCAACAGACTGGCCGCATAACGGCTGGTCACCGTTTGTCCCAACCGGGTGACCAACGGCACTTCGCACCACAAGGCATCGCTGGCCGTCGATTGAGAGGTGTAGGGAAAGGTGTCCAACGCCAGATCCGCCAACGCCAATCTGCCCAGATGGTCTGCCATGGACGGGACCTTGACGGCAAACAGCAGTCGATTGGGATCGATCCTCTGCCGTCTGGCCTCATCTTGCAGATTGGTGATCGCCATGGAACGACACTCCTTCAGCCACAGCACACTGCCAGGAACGGCGTGCAGCAAACGACACCACACGGCAAAACTCTCGGAGTCCATTTTCAACTCCTGATTGAAACTGCAGAAGACAAAAGCCTCCTCCGGCAAACCCGCCCTGTGTCGCGACGGGCTGGGGCTGATCGACCTGTCGCGGTCGTTGGGTTGGTGAGCGTGAGGCAGCAATGCCAACGTCTCACTGAAATGTCCGGCCATAGGAGGGGGCGAGGCGATGACATCACCGATTTTGTAGTCCGCCAGCCGTGGATGACCCATGCTCCCCAGAAAACCGTAATTGACCAGAATCGGTGCCGGACGCAGGGCGAGAATGCCCAGACGCTGATGGGCGCCAAATCCGGTAAGATCGACCAGAATGTCGATTTCATCCGCGACGATGCGCTGCGCCGCGTCGCGATCCGACAAGGTTTCCAGGTCGAGGAACCGGTCACACCCCTGGATGATGCGTTGCCTTCCCGGATCGCTGCTTTGTGGTCCGATGGCATAGCAATGCACCTTGAATCTCTGTCTGTCATGCCCCTCGATCACGCTGGCAAAGAGCTGGGTAACCGGATGGATGCGGAAATCCGCCGACAAATACCCGATCCGTAACGGAGAACGCAGGGGATGGTGCCACGGATCCACCAGAGGGGATGAATGCACCAGCGGGCCAATTTGTCCCATGCTGTACAACGCACTCATCCGTCGTTGCAGCAATCCATCATCGAACAGGGTAAGCATCAGAAAGGGTTTGACAAATATATCTTTTTTAATTGAATCCCGCAGAAGTTGTTCGTCATTCGGGGCGTTTTGCCATTTGCACTGGAATCTGGCGCTGCGGACGGCCCCGTCCAGGGCGGTGCCGAAGTGGGAGGTCTCCTCCGTTTGGTCCTCAAGGGGGCGAAGCGCCAGGACGCGCCGAAAACAGTTTTCGGCTTCGACATCTCTTGTATGTTTGAGAAGCAGGTTGCCGAGATTGTTGAGGGCAACGAGCAGATCCGGCTGAAGCTCCAGCGCGCGTCGATAACAGCTCTCCGCGGTGACCGGTTGCTCCCGTGCCTCCAGCAGGGTGCCCAGGTTGTTGTGGGTGGTGGCGAGATCCGGCTGGATCTCCAGTGCCCGTCGATAGCAGGTTTCCGCCTCGGCCAACTGGTGCCGTTCGAACAGCAGCACCCCCAGAGCACCCCATGCCCTGGCATAATCCGGCTTGATTCTCAATGCCTGACGCAGGCATTGCTCTGCCGCGTCCGGTTGGCCCCGCTCTTTTTGCAACCCGCCCAGATTGTAGAGCGCTTCGGTCAATTCCGGTTGGATTTCCAGTGCGCGCCGGTAACAGACTTCCGCTTCCGTCGGGTGGCCTTGCGCCAGCAGGGTATTGCCCAGATGGAGGTGGGTTTCCGCCAGTTGTGGGTTGATTTCCAATGCGCGCCGGTGACTGGCTTCGGCTTCGGCGTTCCGGCCCTGCTCTTTCAGAACGATCCCCAGATTGTTGCAAGCCACCACATAATCCGGCTTGATCGTCTCCGCTTGACGGTAACAGGCCTCGGCCGCGGCGAGCAGGCCCCGTTTTTTGTGCAGATTGCCCAGATTGATCAGCACCTCCGGGTAATGGGGCTGGATTTCCAAGGCGCGGAGATAACAGGTCTCCGCTTCATCGGGTCGCGCCAGTTCCTCCAGAATGACACCCAGGAGACCGAGGGTCGTGAAGTGAGCGGGATGCAGTTCCAACACCCGACGCAGGCAGGCTTCCGCGTCCGACAACCGGCCTTGTCTGGCGCAGAGGGTGCCCAGTTGGAAATGTCCCTCGACGAAATTGGGGTTGAGGGCCAAGGCTTTGCGGTAGCTGGCCTCGGCTGCGTCCAGTCGCCCCTGTTCAAGCAGGGCGATGCCCAGATTGCCATGGGTTTCGGCGTCTTCCGGCAACAATTCCGCCGCCCTTTGCAAAGCGGGTACCGCGCTGGAGAATGTCTTCTGACGCAAGAACGCGAAACCAAGCACTTTCCAGCCGATTCCGCTGCCGGGATGCTTTTCGGTCATTTTTTGGGCCAGAACCCCCATTTCCTGGTAGCGTCCCTGATTGAACAGGGTGACCAGCGCGTTGATTTCATGGGGTGCCGGTTCCCGACCGGGACGGGGAGAAGAGGGTGATTTTCTCATCGTTTCAACCACGCCCCAACCGTAC
>JADGCR010000315.1 GCA_015228895.1 Magnetococcales bacterium | reverse complement strand
CGCCATCGAGGGGATTCTCGATTATGGGGAGCGGGTCGAAAAGCCCGGCCTGCATCTGGCCCAGGGACCCGGCAACGACCTGGAGTCGGTCACCGGTCTGGCGGCTTCGGGAGCCAACCTGATCTGTTTTTCCACCGGCAGGGGGACCATCACCGGTCAGGCCATCGTCCCGGTGATCAAGATCTCCTCCACTTCGTCCTTGTATCAATCCATGCCGTTTGATATAGATTACAACGCAGGCGCGCTGCTGGACGACCCGGAGCGTCATCTGGAATCCATGGGAGACGCCCTGTTTGAATGCATGCTGGCGACCGCCAGTGGTCAAAAAACCTGTTCCGAATTGAACGGCCAGCAACAGTTCCAGATCTGGACCGCTGGCAAGTTGTCACTTTGACGCGAAGGAATCCATACATGATCAACGCCGTGATAATTACCGCCAAGGGTTTTCAGGATGAGGAAGTGATCTATCCCTATTACCGGCTGCTGGAAGAGGGGTATCAGGTGGACATCGCCACCCCCGATGGGCAGGTGGTGTTGGGAAAATACGGCGTCCCCGCCAGGGCCACCATGAGTACCAAGGAGTTGAACGCGGACCGTTGCGACGTGGTGGTGCTCCCCGGCGGTTTCGAGGCTCCGGACCGGGTCCGGCTGCTGCCGGAGGTGCTGGAGTTTCTGCGGGAGATGGACCGCCGCAAGAAATTGATCGCCGCCATCTGTCACGGTCCCTGGATTCTCATCTCCGCGGGCATCGTCAAGGGGCGCAAGCTGACCGCCTATTGGAGCATCGAGGCGGACATGCGCAATTCCGGCGCGGATTATCAGCACAAGGTTCCGGTGGTCATCGACGGGAATTTCATCTCCTCGCCCCACTACGACAACAATGGCGAGTTCATGCGGGCCGTGGTCCAACATCTGGCGCAGCGGGGCTGAATGAACCAGAACGCCAAAATCTATGTCGCGGGCCATACCGGCATGGTGGGCGCGGCCCTGCTCACCGCCCTGGAGAGGCAGGGGTATCACAACCGGGTGGTCCGTTCGCGGGATGAGCTGGATCTGCTGGATCAGCAGGCGGTGATCGAATTTTTTCGGAGCGAACGCCCGGAATATGTCTTTTTTGCCGCGGGACGCACGGGAGGCATTCACGCAAACAACACCTATCGGGCTGATTTCATCTACGAAAACATCATGATGCAAAGCAATGTCATTCATCAGGCATTCATGCACGAGGTGCAGAAGTTGATCTTTTTCGCTTGTTCCAGCGTTTTTCCCAAGGTGTGTCCCAAGCTCATCACCGAGGAGCATCTGCTCACCGGACCCATCGAACCAACCAACGAGCCTTTCGCCGTCGCCAAGATCGCCGGCATCAAGATGTGTGAATCCTACAACCGGCAATACGGCACCGATTTCATCACGGTCATCCCCACCAACCTGTACGGGCCCAATCAGCGTTACGCCCTGATGAACGCCCATGTGGTGCCCGCCCTGATCCGGAAGTTTCATCATGCCAGGGAGAAGGGGGCCGACAGCGTGCTGCTTTGGGGGTCTGGCCGCCCCTCCCGTGATCTGTTGTACGTGGACGATCTGGCGGACGCCAGTCTGTTTCTGATGGAGAACTATTCCGGGGATGTGCTGCTCAATGTGGGGACCGGTCAGCAATGCACCATCGCGGAGTTGGCGGAGGTCATCCGGGGGGAGGTCGGTTTCACCGGCAAGATCCTCTACGACACCTCCCATCCGGACGGGGTGTTGGAGAAACTCCAGGATGTCTCCCGGATCAACGATCTGGGATGGCGTCATCAGGTGGAACTCAAGGAGGGGATTCACCGCACCTATCAGGATTTTTGCGCCCGGTTGGCCGGGGGGGAGATGGATTTGCGATGATCAAGCCCGTCAAACGCATTGCGGTCTCCCCCAAGGACGAACATTGTCTGCTGACCGCCCGGAGCAATCCGTCCCAGGGGGAGGGTCAACAGCCGGATCATTACCGGGACCGGGTGGTCATCAAGCCCTGGGGGTATGAGTTCCTGGTCGCGGAGAACCGGCATGTGGCCATCTGGTTTTTGCACATCAAGAAGGACCACTCCACCTCCATGCACTGTCACCCGTTGAAAAAGACCTCCCTGACGGTGCTTTCCGGCAAGGCGCTGTGCAACACCTTTCAGCACCGCCATTTTCTCTCCGCCGGGGATTCGCTGATCATCGATCCGGCGGTTTTTCACTCCACCCGCGCCGTCTCCCTGGACGGAATCTCCCTGATCGAGGTGGAGACCCCCCCCGCCAAGCTGGATCTGTGTCGGCTGGAAGACAAATACGGACGCCAGGCCAGGGGGTACGAGAGCCAGGCGGAGACCGTCACGGAGGATCTGGACGTCTTTGGTTATTTCTGTTTCGACCCCTTCCACACGGCGCACCCCCCCTTTTTCGTGGAGGGGCGCTACGCCCTCTCCCTGGAATTTTTGGCCGGGGATCCGGATAAAAGCTTTCCCGACCCGGGCAGCGTCTACTGTGTCTGTCAGGGGCGTCTGTTGGGGCGCAACCGGGAAACCCTGGTGGGGGTGGGAGAGACCGAGCGGGGCAGTTATCTGGCCAACATCCCCGATCTCTCCTTCGAACCGGATACCGTTTTGTTGAAAATGGCGGTGTTCACCTGATTCCGGCATCCCGGCGGAACCGTTGCGTCTGGCCGCGGGTCTGGATCTCCCGCCCCATCCGCTGATCCTTCGTTCCAATCACGCCTTCAACGCCCTGGCCCCGGTTGGGGCTCCGGTCTCAGTCGGACGCCCTGGTGGTCTAGCGTCCCGGCCCCGGTCGGGCCGTGCCTCTCTCACTCGTTGTCCTGAAAGATCAGGGTGTTGAGTCCACCCAGTCGCCAATGCATCAGGGAGCGGGTCGCGTCCGCGTGGGAGGGAAAGGGGCCCAGTCGCACCCGATAATGGTTGCCATCCTTGCTTTTGACCACACGGGCCGGGACTCCCCGCCGTTGCAGGTCGGCCGCCATGGCGGAAGCCCGTTGGGCGTCGGCGAAAACC
>JADGCR010000314.1 GCA_015228895.1 Magnetococcales bacterium | reverse complement strand
CCCCGCTCCCGCTCCCACTGGCGAATCCGGCGGGTGGCGGTGTAGCCATCCATCCTGGGCATCTGGACATCCATGACCACCAGGTCGAACCGTTCCCTTTGCACCTGGTCCACCGCCTCCACCCCATCCTTGACCATGACCAGTCTGTGGCGGGTCTCCATGAGATAGGCTTCGAACAACACCCGGTTCTCCTCCACATCCTCGGCCAGCAGGATGCGCAGAGAGATGTCGGGATCTCCCTTGGACCGCACGGGCACCTCCATGGGCTGGGGCGTGGAGGCCACAGCCCGTATGGGGAGCGTGAACAGGAAACAGCTCCCCCGGGCCAGGCGGCTCTCCACCCAGATGCGCCCTCCCATCATTTCCACCAGCCGCCGCGAAATGGCCAGCCCCAGACCGGTCCCGCCGTAACGACGGGTAACGCCCGCGTCGGCCTGGATGAACTGTTCGAAGACGCTGTCCAGTTGTTCCCGCGCGATGCCGATGCCCGTATCCATGACGGCAAACAGCAAGCTGTCCGGTTCGGTGGGGTGGACGGTCAACCGGGTGGACACCCCCCCCTGATGGGTGAACTTGATCGCGTTGCCCAACAGGTTGATGAGCACCTGACGCACCCGTCCATCGTCCCCCAGCATCGCATCCGGTATTCCCGGGCCAAGATGCCACTGAAAATCCAGTTCCTTCTCATGGGCGACCAGTTGCATCAGTTGACAGGTCTCGGTCACCACCTGGCGGGGTGAGAACGCCGCCTCGTCCAACGAGATGCGTCCCGCCTCGACGCGGGAGAAATCCAGGATATCGTTGATCACCCCCAGCAGGGTCTTGCCGGAATGGTGCATGGTCTCGGCATAGCGGCGTTGCCGTGGGGTCAACTCGGTTTCCAGCATCAACTCCGCCATGCCCAGCACCACATTCATCGGGGTACGGATCTCATGGCTCATGGCGGCCAGAAACTCCCCCTTGGCATGGGTGGCCGCCTCCGCCCGCTCCATGGCCAGCAGCAGTTCCTTGTCGGCCTGTTTGCGCTTGGTGATGTCCCGGAAGGCCACCACGGCACCGCGCACCTCTCCCGAACGCAGGATGGGCGAGGCGATCAGGGCCACCGGAAAACAGTGTCCATCCCGATGCCAGAACCACTCCTCGTCCGTGTTGATCACGCTGCCCAGAAGGACATCGCACAGCAGGCAGGAAGAGGCGACATAGCGGGTGCCATCCGGGAAGGAGTGGTGAAACAGGGCATGGGAAGAACCACCCAGCATCTCCTCCTCCCGCCAGCCCAGCATGGTCAGGGCGGTGGGATTGATGAGGGTGATGCGCCACTCCCGATCCACCACATACAGCCCTTCCGCCAGGGTGGCGGTAATCTCCCGCAACCGCTGCTCGTTTTCCTGCAGCGCCTCCTCCACCTGTTTGCGCTCGGTGATGTCGTGCACGAAGGAGTAGAGTATCCTGCGGCCTCCGATGGTGACCGGGCCGGAATAGACTTCGACGGCGCGCACCGCTCCCGTGGCCAACCGGTGGCGGAAAACGAAATAATTCCGTTCGCCCTGCAGGGCGAGGCTCATCTCCTGTTCCACTTCCGCGGACTCCAGGACGTTGATCTCGGCGATCTTCATCGACAACAACCGCCCGCGGGAATACCCGTAATAACATTCCGCGGCCAGATTGGCGTCCAGGATCGCCCCACCGTCCGGATCGATCAGCAGGGCCACCGCCGGATTCTGCTCGAAGATCTGCCGGAACCGTTGCTCGCTCTCGATCCGCTGCCGACGGCTGCAATAGCCCTCGATGATCTGACGACACGCGAACAGGACCGGCTCCAGATACTCCACCAGGGCCATGTCGTATCCCTGGGGACGATTGGCCACGCCCAGCACGCCCAAAACCCGCTCCCCCCGCTTGATGGGCACGCCGAGAAAGGCCCGCCAGGGGGCGGATTCGGTTGGCGACGGGCAACCGGAAGCCTCCCGGGCTGACCCGTTGACGATGACCGCCCGACCACCGAGGATGGTTTCCCCATGGAGGATGGACAGCAACGCCTCCTCCGTGGCCACGCTGGTTCGGGCCAGGGTATGGAACGCGGGGAGGCCCTGGTCGTCCCGCCGCAGTTCCGCGATGCATCCCATCTGGCTGCCGGTCAATCTCAGGATCTCCTGCAAGAGGGCGTCGAAGGCCACATCCGGCCGGGACTCCTCGATGAACAGGCTTTGGATGCGATTGATGCAATCCACCTGGAGTTCCAACTGACGCTTGGCGTCCAGCAACTGCTCCTCGGCGATTTTCTTGGCCGTGATGTCCTGGATCGCGGCGATATGGTATTCGGACATCCCCCCTTCCGGGCTGGTGGCCGAAACCGTCAGATGGACCCAAATCAGGCTCCCATCCTTGCGCACGCACCGTTTCTCCAGGGAGTATTCGCCGCACGCCCCGGACAGCAGCCGTCCCATCTCCTCCAGGTGGTCCGCCAGATCGTCGGGATGGGTGACCTCCTGCCAGGTCCTGGCGGTCATCTCCTCCCGGGTGTAGCCGAGCAGGCGCGCGTAATGCAGGTTGATGCGCGCGAAACGTCCCGTGGCGGAATGGATCAAGGCCACCCCCACCCCGGTTTTCTCGAAGAGGATGCGCAGCCACCGTTCGTTGTCGAGCAGGCGGTGTTCCAGTCGTCTCTTGACCGTCACATCCCGTCCCGCCACATAGACCTCCTGACCATCGCCCACGCCGGTCCATTCGGTCCACAGCACGCTGCCGGAACGATGCAGCAGCCTGATGGCGAATTCACGGGTGATCCCCCCCACCAGGAGCCGTTGGAGTTCCGCCTTCGCCTCCCCCACATCCTCGGAATGAATGAGCTCACGGTAGGGCAGACGGCACAACTCCTCCTGGGAGTAGCCCAGAGTGGTGGACAAGGCCGCGTTGACCCGCACGAAACGACCATCGGGGCCGATGATGCAGAACAGATCCAAAGCCAGGTTGAAGAAACGGTCCCGCTCCTCTTCCGCCATTTTGCGCTGGGCCATTTCCCGACCCATCCG
>JADGCR010000313.1 GCA_015228895.1 Magnetococcales bacterium | reverse complement strand
CCGTTGCTGGGGGCGGGGGTCCCGGTTTCGGGTGGGGGTCCGGGGTTTTCCCGGGGCGGCCCGGGGGGGGGAAAGTTTTGGGGGGGGGCGCTGCGGGTGGAGGAGGCGGAGGGGATGGCGCGACCGGTTGGCTCTCCGCCTGGGCGACCGGTTGGCCCGACGGAGCAACGGGTGGCGCGGCGGGAGGGTCGGGCATGGCGTCCGGGGAACGGGCCTCACGGGTCTGTTTGCCCGGACGCGCCGTGGCCTGATGATCCTCCTCGGCCAGGGCGTCCACCTGTTTCGGGGTGGGAACGGAGGGTTTCGACTCAGGCAGAAACACCAGTCGCACCGGGATGTGAGGCGGCACGGGGGGTCTCTCCTCCCCCGTCCGCAGCCAGATCAGGCCACCCATCACGAGGGCATGGACCAGCCAGGAGAACAGCAGCGCGTGACCAAAACCGTGACGACGCGTCCAACTCCTGACAACGGGTCGCGGAACCTCTTCCGGTTCCTCCGCGGATACCTCCAGTTCCCTTTCCACCTCAATCCCCGTCCAGTAAATGTTGGTGACGGTCGAACCGTTCCAGCAGCAAAAAGGCCAGCAGCCCGTTCAGGATACCGGAAAGCCACGAGCCGGCCAGAAACCAGGGGAGGGCCGCGAAGATCCCCACATGTCCGACGAGCAGCAGCCACGCGGCCACGGTCTGGGCCACCATGTGGGCCAGGGCGGCCAGCAACGAAACCCCCACGGGACCCAGACCCATGGGGAGCCATCGAATTCCACCCAACATCCCCACCGCCCCCAATCCTCCAAAGAAGCTCAGAAAAAATCCCGGGGTGAAGAGGGTCCCCAACGCCATGGAACCCGCCAGAACGCGAATCAGGGTCACCCCGGCGGCGGCCCGCCAGCCCAGACGGAAAAAAGCCACCAACGTGAACACATTGGCCAGACCGGGTTTGAACCAGGGACCAGGACCCGGCAGAACCGACTCCAGCAGATGAGCGGCCACCGCGGCGGCGGCCAGATAGGCCACCAGCAGATCCTTGCGCAAAGCGGACATGGTATCGACAGAGGATAACACGGATTTCATTGGGACACGGCATCCAATTCGCTGACGGCCCGTTCCTCCCGGCCCTCCACCTGCACCAGAATCCCGCAGGGAACGCAGGCGATGGTGCGCCCGGCACCCTGAATCCAGCCGGTGCGGGTGCCGATCATCCTGGGGGAGTCGTACTCCAGCAGGCGGATGCGACCCCGTTCCACCTGAATGGTCACCGGCCCCAGCCGTCCCGCCACCTCCAGGGTCGCGTCCCGGTCCAACGCCAGGGTCATGAGGGGATGGTTGTCCAGAAACACCGTCGCCCGACTCCCTGGAGCCGCCATGACCAGACCGAAGGCCACGATCCCCGGCCCGGTCAGGCCCAGCAGCCAACGATCCCCACGGGTGGTGGCGCGTCCCAGCAGGGCCAGGGCTTTCATGGTTTCTTCACCCAGCGGCCCTGAAAGCCCCCGGTCCGGACGTGGCCGCCATCTTCCCGGATCAGCAACGCCTCGCAACCGGGATGGTGGCGCAGCAACGCCAGTCCCGCCGTCTCCCCCAACACGAAAACCGCGGTGCTCAACCCATCGGCGATGGTGGAATCAGGCGCCTGGATCGAAACCGAAACCAGTCCGGAACGGGCGGGATGACCGGTCCTGGGGTCCAGGATGTGATGATAGCGCACCCCATCCAGCATGAAAAAACGTTCATAATCTCCAGAGGTGGACAAGGCCACCCGTCCCGCCAGCTCCAGCACCGCCACCACCCCGGACTGGTCCCGTGGATCCCGCAAACCCACATGCCAGGGCGTCCCCCCTTTGCTCCCGGCCACCAGCATGTCGCCCCCCGCATTGATCAGGGCGTTCTCCACCCCTTCCCGACGCAAAACCTCCATGGCCCGGTCCACGGCGTGTCCCTTGGCGATCCCCCCCAGATCCAGGCCAACGCTCCCGTTGGCCAGACGGAGCCGATTGTCCGGCGCCGGGCCGATGTCGATCCCCGACCCGCTCATGCTCCCGCGCTCCTCCAGCCAGCCGGCCAGGGCGTCCGCCGGGGGCGGGGCGGTGGGAGGGGGGTCCAAAGAGAAACCCCACAAATCCGACAGGGGCGCCAATCCAATGTCGAACGCCCCCCCGGATCTCCGTCCCAACTCCAGCCCCTGTTCGAGCAATCCACCCAACTCGGCGGGCACGACCCTCTCCTCCCCCCGTTTCCCCCGGTTGAGTTGCGCCACGACGCTTTGCGGTCGCATGCGACTCATCAGCGCCTCGATACGGGCCATTTCGTCAAAGGCCAACCCCACCGCCCGCGCCCCCACCGTCTCCCCGACGCCCCAGGTCGAAATGGAGACCAGGGTACCCATCAACAAACGGGTGGTCCCACGTGGTCCGGGGGGGGGCCATCGACTTCCACCAGCCGATCCCCAGCAACACCACCACCAGCGCCACGCCCAATCCGATCTTTTGCCTCACCCCATCTCCCCCCACAACAGCTGGCACACCAGCGCCACGCCCAATCCGATCTCCCGTCTCACCCCATGTCCCCCCACAACAGCTGGCAGGCCGCCACCGCGACGATGGCGGCGGTCTCGGCCCGCAGGATGCGCGGCCCCAGGGTCACCAGTTCGAACCCCAGTTCCGAACGGGCGAAAGCGACCTCTTCCGGGGTCAGTCCCCCTTCCGGTCCCACCAGGAGCGTGAGATCCCCCCCCGGCGGCGGGAGTTCCCGCAACCGGGCGCCGGCGAGACCGGCCCCTTCCCAGAACAACAGGCGGACACCCTCCGGCAGCAACGGGGCCAACTGTTGCCACGCCACCGGGGGATGAATGACCGGCACCCGGGTGCGACCGCACTGCTGGGCCGCCTCCACCGCGATGCGCTGCAAACGGCGCAGTTTGTTGTCCGTCTGCCGGGGATCGGGCCGGCTCACCCCATAGCGGCTCAACAGGGGAATCAAGACAACCGCCCCCACCTCCACCGCCTTTTGCACCGCCACCTCGATGGAACCGCTCTT
>JADGCR010000312.1 GCA_015228895.1 Magnetococcales bacterium | reverse complement strand
GGGAAGGTCCAGTTGGTGGCGGAGACCGACAGTGATCATGACGGGGTGCCCGACTCCATGGATTCCTGCTTTGGCACCCTGCCCGGATTGTCCGTCAACCCTGCGGGCTGTCCGGTGGACAGGGATGGGGACGGGGTTCCGGATTATCTGGACGCCTGTTACAATACGCCGAAAGGGTATGCGGTGGATGTCACCGGGTGTCCGCTGGATGCGGATCGGGACAAGGTGGTGAATCATCTGGATCGTTGTCCTCATACCCCGGATGGGGTGAAGGTGGACAAATACGGATGCTGGACGGTGCCGGTGACGGTGTTGTTCAAACCCGGCCGGTCGGAACTGCAACCGTCCTATTTCGCGCAACTGGACAAGGTGGCCGCATTGCTGCGGCAGAAGCCGACCAGGGTGGAGATCCAGGGACATCAGGACAACCAGCAGAATGCGGCCTATTATCCCGGAGTGGATCGGCGGCGGGCCATGGCGGTCGCCAATTATCTGATCTATCGGGGCGTTTCTCCATCCGCCTTGCAGGTTGTCGGTTATGGGGCGGGCAGGCCGGTGGGCAACAACGCCACCGAGGCCGGACGGGCCAGGAACAACCGTGTGGTGCTGATGCAGCGCTGATGGGTTTTGCCGTCGCTCATCCCGTGGCGCTGTTTGACACTCTGTTGGGGGCGTATGGACCTCAGCGGTGGTGGCCGGCGCCAACCGTGCCCGCCATGATGGTGGGGGCGATGCTGGTGCAGAACACCGCCTGGATCGGGGCGGACAGGGCGGTCGTCTCGCTGGCGCAGGCGGGATTGCTGGATGCCTGGTCCCGCCTGCGGGAGACCCCGGACGAGGTGTTGTGGGAACTGGTGCGGCCCGCTGGATCGTTTCGCGTCAAGACCCGGCGGCTCAAGGCGCTGGCGACCTTCATGGAGGGTTTCGGGGGGGATCACGTCCGGTTGTTCCGTCTGGAGACCGGCCCTTTGCGCCAGGCCCTGCTTGCCGTCAACGGGGTGGGCAAGGAGACGGCGGACGCCATCATCTGCTATGCGGCCATGCGTCCCGTTTTTGTCGTGGACGCCTACACCCGCCGCATTTTTGGCCGCTTGGGTTGGATTGACCAGACGGTCTCGTATGACACCATCCAGCAATGGATTCAGCCCCATTTTCCAGGCGACCCCCACCAGTTGGGGGAACTGCACGCCCTGCTGGTCCGGCACGCCAAGGATCACTGTCGGGTCAAACCCCGCTGTGACGGGTGCCCGGTGGGGTTTTGTCCCCGGAGTTGTCCGGCAGGGTGAAAGGGTGACCGGTCACGCGGCGAACAACATCATCCACCGCAGTGGCGAACACGAAATGGTCGCTCCATTCCCCCTTTCGAGTAGCGCATTTCGCTGTCAGCAACCATGCCTGCACTTTGGGCTGCTTCGATAAGGTCAGCCTGCCGGTTTGATCACTGGACACGGTGTGCTGGCACAGCATTCTGCAGCCCCGTCATGATCTCATTCATGGCGGCGGTGAATTCCGCCATGGGGGCGGCGCGCTCCGCGGGAGTTAGCCGGTTGCGGCAGGCCGTTTCCAGGGTTCTTGTGGCCAGATGCAGCCGAATGGCGCCGATGTTGCCCGCCGCTCCCTTGAGGGTGTGGAGCAGGCGGAGCGGAAGCTCCGGGTTGTCGCCATCCAGGGCGGCTTGCAGCTTTTGCAGGTCGTTGCCGTGAGCATGCAGGAAATTGCTCAACAACTCCTGGAACAGTCGGGCGTTGCCCATGACCCGGTCCAGTGCGTCGTCCAGATCCACGCCAGGTATGGGTGAGAGCTGGGGTTGGTCGGGGGAGTCGGCCTGATGGACTGCTCCGGCAACCGCTTCCGGGGGAAAGAAACCGTTTTCCGTCAGTGTCTCATGGAGCTTGACGCGGGTGACGGGCTTGAGCAGGGTGACGGTGCAGGTGTCCCCCTGCATCCAGTTCTCCCCGCCGGTGGGTTCATGGCCGGTGATGATGATGACGAAACAGCGGTATTGCGCGGGAATCGCCAGCCTCTCCTCCTCGGCCCGGATGGCGCGCAGCGCCTGGTCACCGTTCATCCGCTGCATGAAGAGGTCCATGCAGATCAGATCATACGGTTGCCCGTCGGCGCTGGACAACTCGAACGCCTCCACCGCCTCGGTGCCGTCCTGCACCAGATCGCACTGGCCCCAGGCCGCGAGCAGTTGATGGAGCACGATCCGGTTGTTTTGTTCGTCATCGACGATCAGGATTCTCACGGTCTTTGATCCATCAAGGTGATCTGAAATTTCTTCAAACCGGTTTGCAAGGGTTTCAGCAACTGTTCCGGTGTGGGGCGCATGGCCTCGGTGGTACGCAGGCCGGAGGCCAACAGCGCCACGAGGTCCGGTTTGCCGGTTTCGAACAGTTGGGATTTCAGACTCTCCCGCAGGGATTCCAGGGAGTCCCCCTCCTCCGGGAGCAGGGTCTTGACAGAGGTTTTCATTCCAGAAACAGATCCATGACCAGTTGCGGGTTGGACACCGGGGTGGAAGGGGTGTTTTTTTCGGACTTCAATTTGCTTTTAAGGGCGCGATCGATGAGATAACTCAGCACCAACGGTCCCCGTTGTCCGAATTCCGTTTGCATCAGCGAGTCGATCATCTGCCTTTTGAACGCCCTGGCCGCGGTCTCATCCTGATTGTCCTGAAACGTTTGCCGTATCCGGGAGCGCAACTCCTTGAGCAGTTTGGTTTCCAGCGGCTTGGGAATCTTCGCGGGGGAGAGGGGGATGGAGTGCCAGGGACCCACGGGACGCTGGGAAGCGGGAATGGCCAGCAGAGCGTGGATCATCTCCGCCCCTTCCATGTCCCGCTCCCGGAGTTCTTCCGCGGCCTGCAACAAGGTGCAGAAATCCAGGTCGGAGAGACGCCACGCCAGCCCTTCGCACTGACCGCAGGCGCGGAAATAGGTAAAGATCGGTTCCTGGGGCCAACGGGTCTCCGCCAGCCTGCCGTACAGGGTCAACAGGGGGTGACGCCGGGTCATCGCCAGGGTATGGCAGATTCT
>JADGCR010000311.1 GCA_015228895.1 Magnetococcales bacterium | reverse complement strand
CCCGGCGGCAAGATCCTGCTGGTGGAAGACAACGAGCTCAACCAGGAGGTGGCGCTGGGCCTCCTGCAACAGGCGGGACATCGGGTGGAGGTGGCTTCCACCGGACAGGAAGCCGTGGAGAAACTCCTCGCGCACCCCTTCGACGTGGTGCTCATGGATGTGCAGATGCCGGTGATGGACGGCTACGAGGCCACCCGCCGCATCCGCCAGGAGGAGACCCTGCGGACCCTGCCCATCATCGCCATGACGGCCAACGCCATGGTGGGGGATCGGGAGGTGTGTCTGGCGGCGGGCATGAACGACTATCTCTCCAAGCCCATCGACCCCCGCGCCCTGTCCGCCGCGCTGGCCAAATGGATGCCCGCCGCCGCGCCCGTCCCGGCCCCCCCGCCGGTCGCGGCCACTCCCCGGACACCGGCGGAGCTCCCCTCCCTGCCGGGCATCGACACCCGCGCCGGTCTCATCAACATGGACAACGACGTGGCGCTCTATCGGGAGATCCTGTCCAGATTCGCCCACAGCCACATGGACGCCTATCACACCATGACCGAGCTGCTGGAGCGCGGGGAGTGGACCACCCTGGAACGCACCGCCCACACCCTCAAAGGCATCGCATCCACCATCGGCGCCACGGCCCTGGGCAGGACGGCGCAAGCCATTGAACAGGGAACGCGGGAAGGCATCGGCGCGGAACCGCTCCGACCCCTGCTGTTGCATGTGGCCAGCGAACTGGACACCGTGCTGGCGGGTCTCGACGCCGCCTTTCCGACCCCACCGGAGCAGGCCGCCTCCCCGGATGACGGGGAGAAGGGGGAGAGGAGCACGGACCCCTCCGTCCTGACCCCGCTCTTCATCCGGGCGGACAAGCTGTTGCGGGATTTCAACACGGACGCGGAAGGGGTCATCGACGAGCTGGGCGCATGGACCGGACAGGCCACGGAACGTGAATATCTGCGCCTGTTGAAGCGCGCCCTGGAACTCTACGACTTCGAAGCCTGCCTGGGGACGCTCCACCAATGGGCGCGCGAAGCCGGCATCCCACTGGAGAACGCCAATGAATGACGCCGCGGACCCAACCCTTCCCATCATTCTGGTCGTGGACGACGCCCCGGAAAACATCACGGTCCTGAAAAGGGTGCTGGGAGGGACGTATCTCATCCGGCCCGCGATCAACGGCAAGGCCGCTTTGAAGGCGGTCACCGTCGAGCCGATGCCGGACCTGATCCTGCTGGACGTCATGATGCCGGACATGGATGGATACGAGGTCTGTCAACAGCTCAAAAAGGACCCCCGCACCCGGGAGATCCCGGTCATCTTCGTGACCGGCAAAAACCAGGAGGAGGACGAACTGTGGGGATTGACCCTGGGCGCGGTGGACTACATCACCAAGCCCTTCTCCCCCGCAATCGTGCGGGCCAGGCTGAAGACCCATCTGGCGTTGCGATGCGCCACGCGCAAACTGGACCGACACAATCAACTGCTGATGGATGAACGGGAACTGATCGAGAACATCATCCTCAAAATGCGCCTGGAGGACGGGTTCGATGATCGTTACCTGCGCTCCATCGTCTCCCCGGTGGAGACCACCGCGGGGGACATGCTGCTTTCCACCTTCACCCCGGATGGACGACAACTGGTGCTGCTGGGGGATTTCACCGGCCATGGATTGATCGCCGCCATCGGGGGCCCCCTGGTCGGCTATATTTTCCAACAAATGGCCGGCACCGGGGCGCGGGGCGCGCAGATCCTCGCGGAACTCAACCACCAGCTCTGCGTGAGAATGCCCGTCGGGGTGTTTCTGGCCGCCATCCTGTTGGAAATCACTCCGGAACGCACCGGGGCCACCCTCTGGAACGCCGCCCTGCCCAACGCCCTGCTGATGCGGGACGGGGCCATCCGGGAACGTTTTCCGTCGGGCCTGCTGGCCCTGGGCATCGTCCGGGAGTTGGAGATCAGCGGCGCCGCCACCCCGATCCACCTGGAAACGGGGGATCGTCTCTATCTCCTGACCGACGGCATCATCGAGGCCAGGGGCCGCCACGAAGAGATGTTCGGTTTGCAGCGTCTGGAGACCTTCCTGCTGCAGATGGCCAACGGCGTCCACGACCTGCGAGAGCTGCTCCCCCGACTCGAACGGCATGTCGGCTCCAGCAACTTCAAGGATGACGTCACCCTTGCGGAAGTGCGGATGGGATCGAGCGCGACACCAATGTTAAATAAAGGTTAAATGGAACAGTACAAAAATTTTACTTCCCATACGGAACTTCGATTGCTAAGATGATGGCGCAATGTCCGTATCCATCCATCGAACCGAACCGATAAAGCGTGACGGGACCGCGGGACGCGCGCCTTTTGACGCTGATCAGGATGACCATGAACGCCTTTTTGCGCATTCTCTTCATCGAAGACCACATCGACCTGCTGGCCAACCTCTGCGATTACTTCGAAGGGAAAGGCCACAGCGTGGACTCCGCGATGGACGGCATCACCGGACTGCATCTCGCCCTGGTCAAGCCCTACGACATCATCGTCCTGGACCTGATGCTGCCCGGCATGGACGGCATCACCCTCTGTCAGAAGTTGCGCCAGGAGGGGGCGAAAGACACCCCGGTGCTGATGCTGACGGCACGCAACACCCTGGACGACAAACTGGCCGGCTTTGCCAGCGGCGCGGACGACTACCTGATCAAACCTTTCGAACTCAAGGAGTTGGAGGTTCGCGTCCACGCACTGACCAAACGGGCCAGCGGCATGCTGACCCGCAGGATCCTGCAGGTGGGAGATCTGGAATACAATCAGGACACCCTGCAGGTGCGCCGGGGTGACCGCCTCCTGGAACTGCACGCCATACCGCTGCGCATTCTGGAACTGCTGATGCAACGCTCTCCCGGAGTGGTCTGGAGACGGGATATTGAACAGGCCGTCTGGGGCGACTCCCCGCCAGACAGCGATGCCTTGCGCGTCCATATGCACACCTTGCGGGCGGCCATCGATCTCCCCGGTCTGCCCCCCCTGCTGCACACCCTGCGGGGTGTCGGCTAT
>JADGCR010000310.1 GCA_015228895.1 Magnetococcales bacterium | reverse complement strand
GCCCTTTCCCGGCGTGCTTTCCACCTCGATTTTGCCACCCATGAGATCCACCAGACGCCGGGAAATGGCCAATCCCAGACCCGTGCCGCCGTACCGCCGCGTGGTGGACGCGTCCGCCTGGGTGAACGCCTCGAAGACCGCGGAGAGTTTCTCCCCGGGGATGCCGATGCCCGTGTCCTCCACCTCGAAGCGCAGTCCACCCGGTGGCTTCTCCGGGTCCGGGGCGACCCGGATGGCGATCTGTCCCGCCGGGGTGAACTTGATGGCGTTGCCGATGAGATTGATCAACACCTGACGCAGCCGTTTCGCGTCCCCCTTGAAGTGATCCGGGATCGAGGGGTCGGTCTCCAGGGAGATGAGCAAACCCTTCTCGCGGGCGCGCATGCTCATGATGTCCATGATGCGTTGCAGGGTCTCCCCGAGCTGGAAGGGCGCGCGGTCCAGTTCCATGCGTCCGGCCTCCACCTTGGAGAGGTCGAGGATGTCGTTGATCAGGTCCAGCAGACTGTCCCCGGCGCGGCGGAAGATGTTCACGTATTGTCGTTGTTCCACCGAGAGTTCCGTCTCCTCCAGCACCTCGGCCATGCCGACGATGACGTTCATCGGGGTGCGGATTTCGTGGCTCATGGTGGCCAGGAACTCGCTTTTGGCCCGGTTGGCGTCTTCGGCTTCCAGTTTGGCTCCCAGCAGGGTGGCTTCCGCCTTCTTGCGTTCCGTGATGTCCATGGCCATGGTGATGATCAAACGGCGGGGATCATCCAACGCCCCCATGGGACGGGAACGGACGATCCAGACCCGGCGTTCCTCCCTGGTGGGCATGATGGTCACCTCCCCCTCCTTGAAGGGGGCGTCCGGTGAGAAGTGGGCCCCCAGCAGATCCATGGCGTCCTGTTGTTCTCCGGGAGGCAGGACGTGTTCCACCCAGGAGGCCAGGGTGGGGATGGCGCTGCGGGTGTGGCCGGACAACTCGGTCCAACGCCGGTTGACCAGGATCACCGCCCCGTCCGCGGTATGGATCATGATGGGAATGGGGGCGTACAACACGGTCCGCCGCAACCGCTCCTCGCTCTCCCGGTGGGCGCGGGTCATGGCCACGGCCTGTTCCAGCGCCCGTTCCCGGCTGGAGATCAGCGACCAGGCCGCCACCCCCAGGGCGGCGCTGATCAGGCCCCCCGCGATGAGCACGATGACAGGCCCGTGTTGGGGATGATACTGGAAAAACAGGGGACCGGGGCTGAAACGGAAGGTCCAGACTCCGCCGTCGTTGGCGCCCCGCGCGGTTCTGGTCCACTCCGTTTCGGGCGGGGTTTCGGCCAGGCGGGGATGGGAGTCGAAAATGTGGGTCGCGGGGCGCAGGGCGGGTCCGTCGAACACCTCGGTACGGATCTGCGCGGAGGACATGCCGAAGAGATCCTGAAAGAACGGTTGGGCGTGGTATACCGCCGCCACCCATCCCAGCAGGGCCTGACGCCGTTCCGTGGCGTCCGCCACCGGAGCGCCGGGCCGATAGACCGGGGTCAGACGCAACAGTTCGATCTCCCGGGCGCCCTCCAGACCTTTGCGGACGAAGGGTGGGGAAAAGAGCGGGGTGCCGGAGTCCCTGGCCTGTTGCGCGGTCTGGCGGCGGCGCTTTTCCGCCCCGATGTCGCTCCCCGGCGGGAACGGGATGATGCCGGGATCCACCGGGAAATGATAGGTGACGGTGAAATACTCTCCGCGGATCTCCTCGGAGCCGCTTTTGTATTCCGGGTCCGCGAGGCGCTGACGGTTTTTTTCGTCGTGGTCGGCCCGGTCCGTTTCCAGGACGGGTTCTATGAAGGCGAGTTGCCGCAATCCGGGGTGTCGTTCCGGCGGGGCCAGGGCCTTGGCGAAGGAGCGCCACTGTTCACCCGTCACCCCCTTCTCGGAGACGAACCACGCGGCCATGACGCGGGAGAGATCCCCGTGGACTTCCAGGCGGCTTTGGGCCGTCTCCAGGAGATTGGTGGAGAGTTTCTGCAACTGGTCCATGGCCAACGCGGAGTTGCGACTGGTTTCATGATGCCAATACAGAACGGTGAAGGCGATTCCCAGGGCCAGCAGGGTCCAGGGGATCAGGCGCGGATTGAGGGTGGATGATGGCAACGTATCCATATTTTTGGCCGCAAAGTGATGAATCCGCCCATGTCCGGCAGGAGAGTGCACCATAAAATTCAAGAATACTGGAAAATGTGGGTCATGCCTACTTGAAAATGCATGGGAACCTCCATCCGTGCGGCGGGGGGCGATTCCGGGAAACCCTTCACCTGGAGAGGGGGCGACCGCAGCGCTATCCTGCCTTGGCATACCCAAACCGGACCGAAAGAAGGAGGTCGAGGATGACAGAGCGAGGGGCGCGTGGTGGCAGGGGATTCCTGGAGGAGATGGCCGGGCTTGGCGCGCGGCTGCGCCGGGAGATCGAGGACCGGGTGGCGGGGTTTTCGGACGGGGCCGCCGCCACCCGGCAGCGTCGGGGTCAGGTGGACGGGTCGTTGCGTTATTTCGCCAAAACCTATTTTCCCCACTATGTGTGCCGGCACGACAGCGTCATGCACACCTGGCTGTACGACCGTCTGTCCCGACTGGACCCCACCACCGGGAAAAAGGGGAGCAAGCTGGCCCTGGCCGCTCCCCGTGGCGAGGCGAAATCCACGCTGATCACCCAGATTTTCTCCCTCTGGCGTGTGGTGACGGGCCGGAGTCGCTACATCATCATCATCATGGACGCCCACCATCAGGCCGCCGCCATGCTGGAGGCCGTCAAGGTGGAACTGGAAAGCAACCCCCGACTGCTGCGGGATTTTCCCGAGGTGTGCGGCAGCGGCGGGGTGTGGAAGGAGGGGGTGGCGGTGACCAGAAGCGGGGTGAAACTCCAGGCCGCCGGTTCCGGAGCCAGGTTGCGGGGGTTGCGCCACGGTGCCGCCCGTCCCGATCTGGTGGTGTGCGACGACCTGGAAAACGATGAAAACGTCCGCAGCCGCACCCAGAGGGACAAGCTGGAAATCTGGATGAAGAAGGCGGTGTTGAAGC
>JADGCR010000030.1 GCA_015228895.1 Magnetococcales bacterium | reverse complement strand
CGCCGCAATTTGGCGAAAAGCTGCTCCAGATAGGACAGGGAGATCTCCTGCCGCCTGGCGATATCCACCAGCGCCACGGGGAGGGTGCCCTCCTGGCGACACAGATCCAGCATGGCCGTCACCGCGTACCGGCCCTTGGTGGTCAGTTTCATGGTTGCCCCCCCGGGGATTGGCTGTTGGGAGGGTCGCCGTGTTCCAGTTTCTTGACCCGGTTATCCATGTGGTGCATCTGTTCCAAAAGACAGGTAACCGCCTTGGCCACCGGGTCCACCATGCCCCCGTGCTGCCCGTAGGAGGAAAAGGGATCGCCACTGCTGCCGGTTCGGTACTTGGGCATGACCAATCGACCGGGAACGCCCACCACCGTGGTATCCGGCGGGACATCGGCGACCACCACCGCATTGGAGCCGACTCTGGCGTTGGCGCCGATGGTGATGGGTCCAAGAATTTTCGCTCCGGCCCCCACCACCACGCCGTCTTCCAGGGTGGGATGCCGCTTGCCGGGGTCCCAGGTCGTTCCCCCCAGGGTGACGCCGTGATAGAGGGTGACGTTGTTGCCGATCTGGGTGGTCTCCCCGATGACCACCCCCATGCCGTGATCGATAAAAAAACCTTCTCCGATCTGCGCGGCGGGATGGATTTCGATGCCGGTCAAAAAACGGGTCAGGTTGGACAGAAAACGGGCCAGCACCCGGAAATGCTTCAGCCACAGCCAGTGAAACAACCGGTAGCCCAGAATGGCATGCAGGCCGGGATAGCAGAGCAGGACCTCCATGACGCCGCGGGCAGCGGGATCTCGCTGAAAAATCACCTTGATATCTTGTTTGATACGTTGAAACATGGCGCTTCCTTGGTTGCCATTCCAGCGGTGGAACCGGGACGACCGGATGGGAACACTCTGCCTAATTCCGATCCTTTTTGTCAAGTATTAGTTCACCTCGCACCCAAAAAATCCGCTCTCTTCCATTGTGTTCCGCACAGCGACGAAAAGGGGTTCGTTGGAGCACTGCCAGGAAAACGAGGTGCCCTTTTTGCTTCAGCGGTGAGGGCTTATGCGCGCTTATGCGAATTTCATGCCTATTTTGTGTTATGGATTGAAGAAGGAAAGGTTAAGATTGGGTTAAATGTTCATTTTCCTTTGGATCGGGGTGCAGCAAAATGATATTGTATGAAAAAATTCGGTGAAATTGGAGAAAATGGCATGGAGATTCGCTGAATGGTTGGTTTGCGATCCAAGGTGTTGATTGTCGATGATGAAGATGCAATCCGCGATACGGTCTGCCTGATTCTGGCCAACGCGGGCTTTGAAAGTCTGGAAGCTTCCAGTGTGCACGAAGCCCAGAACCTGGTGAAGCATACCCTGCCGAATCTCATTCTGCTGGATTGGATGCTCAAGGGAAGTTCCGGAATCGATTATCTGCGTCTGCTCAAAAAGGATGAGATCACCAGCGGCATTCCGGTCATCATGCTCACCGCCAAGGGGGAGGAGACCGACAAGGTGAACGGACTGGAGCAGGGCGCGGACGATTACGTCACCAAACCCTTTTCCGCCAAGGAGTTGCTGGCCCGGATCAGGGTGGCGTTGCGACGCATCGAGCCTTGTAGCGTCACGGAAGAGGTCAGTTTCGATGGTCTGGTGTTGAATCGGGCCAAACACACCATCAGCGTCAGCCAGTATCCGCTCAAGTGCAGTTCCATGGAGTACCGGCTGTTGAGTTTTTTCATGACCCACCCGGAGCGGGTCTACCACCGTGATCAACTGCTCGATCTGGTGTGGGGACGGAACGTCCATGTCGGAGACCGCACCGTGGATGTCCATGTGCGTCAGATACGCAAGCTTCTGGAACCCTTTGGCAAGGATACCCTGTTGCAAACCGTGCGCGGCGCCGGTTACATGTTCGCGATCAGGCAACATCAATGATCCCAAGACAAGGTGCGGTGTGGCTGCTGCTGTTGTCTTTCGCGCCCGCCATCCTGCTCAGTCTGCGCAACACGCCATGGATCGTCTGGGTGGTCCCCGTAGTTTTGACGTATGTGTTCAGAAAACAGTGGCACTGTCGGGATACCCAGGCCGGTTGGGAACAGGAAGAGCCGCCGGAGTTCTGTTTTTCACCCATCGTCTCCCGGGGGTCGCACCCTGTCAACCCTCGGGAGCGCTGGCATACCACGGTGATGCGCTGGCGCACCGCGATCGACGCGTTGCCGGACGGGGTGTTGTTGCTGGATGACCGGTTCGCCATCTGCTGGTTCAACCCCGAAGCGCAACATCTGCTGGGCCTGTTTCCCAAGCGGGACCGGGGCATTCCGTTGCATTACCGCATGGGGCAACCCATTCTGGACGACTATTTGCGCCGGGGGGACTTCAGCCAGGCCATCGACCTGCCCTCGCCGGTCAATGGCAACCGGATGCTCAATATGCGTTTCATCTTTTTGGAGCAGGAGGCGTTCTGGTTGTTGTTGGTGCGCGACATCACCGAGCGGTATCAACTGGACCGGCAGCAGCACGATTTTCTGTCCAACATCTCCCACGAGCTTAAAACACCGCTCACCGTGTTTCGTGGGGTTCTGGACGTGCTCCCGGATCTGACCCGGGGTTCGGTCCAGTGGGACAACGCTTTGGGTTTGCTACAAAAGCAGTCCACCCGGATGCAAAACCTGATCGAGGATCAAACCGCTCTGCTGCGACTGGGACCTGAGCATCCCTATCCCGCGGTCCCGGTGGAGATGCATGAATTCCTCCGCGACATGCTGTCCGAGGCCGAGGCGTTGAGCGGGGCGCGAAAGCACACTTTCCTGCTTTCCGTGGACCACGCTTTCACCTTTGCGGTCAATCCGGAGCTGCTCCGTTGCATGGTCGGCAATCTGCTGTTCAACGCCGTCAACCACACCCCGGAGCAAACCGAGGTGCGGGTGGTCTGGCAACGGGATGAAGGTGGTCAACCCTGTCTGACCGTCAGCGACAATGGTCCGGGGATCGCCGGTTATCATCTGCCCCGTTTGACGGAAAAATATTACCGGGTCACCTTCCAGCAGACGGCCTCCAGGAGCGAGTCCGTCCATCAGGGGACCGGGCTGGGTCTGTCTCTGGTGAAGCAGGCGCTGGAGCGGTGCCAGGGCCGTTTGGAGATCGTCAGTCAACCGGGGATCGGCAGCCGCTTCGTCTGTCGCTTTCCGGCGGTCATGGCGACGGATAGTGAAGTTCGTTAACTTAATTTCGGGGGGAGCCATCTTGACATGCAGGCAAAACGTCTTCTGAAAAGCATCATGCTGTGCGTCGGCTGGTGGGGGGTGCAGGCCGGAGAGGCGGAAGCCCTCACCATGATTCAAAACAAGGGATCCGACACCATGTTCAACGTGGCCCAGGCCTGGTCCGAGGCTTACAAGAAGGCGCACCCCAAGGTCGCGGTGGTGGTGACCGGCGGCGGGTCCGGCACGGGCATCGCCGACATCATCATGGGCACGGTGGATTTGGCCAACACCTCCCGCAAAATGCTGGACAAGGAGGTCGAGGCCGCCCAAAAGCGGGGCATCGCGCCCAGGGAACAGGTGGTCGGCTACGACGCCCTGGCCATCTATGTCCACCACGCCAACCCGTTGTCATCCATCACCTTGAAACAGTTGGCCGAAATCTTCGGCGAGGGGGGGGCGGTCCGGAAATGGAGCCAGTTGGGGGTGACGCTTCCCGAATGCCAGAAGGATGAGATGGTGCTGGTGAACCGGCAGAACAATTCCGGCTCCTATCTCTATTTTCAGGGGGCGGTATTTGGCGGGGAGCGTGATTTCCGTCTCGGCACCATGGATATGCACGGCTCCAAGGAGGTGGTCAGTCTGGTGGGCCAGACCCCTTGCGCCATCGGTTACAGCAGTCTGGCCTACACCACCGGCGCGCTGAAGAAAGTTCCCATCGCCAGGGATGACCGGACCCCGCCGGTGGAGGTGAGTCTGGCCAATGTGATCAACCGTTCCTATCCGATCTGGCGTCCCCTGTTCATGTATTCCAAGGGAGAACCGCAAGGAGAGGTGAAACGGTATCTCGACTGGATCCAGAGTGATCAGGGGCAGTGCATTCTGCTCAAAAAAGGTTTCGCTCCACTCCGTGACTTGAAATGCACGAAATCATCTGTCTCGTCTCGTTAACTTTGTTCACTTTTTCAGGAGGTTTGTTATCATGAGCAGCAATTCAACACTCGGCAGGATGCTGGACAGTGTTTTACCCCCCATGCCCCCCTTTTTGGATATGCTCACCGAGCAGTCCGAGGTTCTGGCCAAAAGCATGGCGACCGCGGTGGAGTATCTGTCGGATGGAGATGACAACAAGATCAAAACGTTGGCCGCGCTTGACGAAACAGCGAAAACATTGCGCATGAAACATCTGGACCGGCTCAACAACTCCTACTCCACACCCATCGATCGGGCCGACATCATGCAGGCCCTGGACACTCTGTCCTTTCCGGTTGGTTCCATGAGTCTGCTGGCCGAAGAGATGAAGGCGCTGAAGATCGGCTCGGACAACTATTGCCTGGAAATGGCGGTGGTCCTGCGGGAGACCGCCAACGCCTTGCACCGGGGCTACGCCAAACTGTCGAGCACCCCTGGCCTGGCGGATGCCGACGCCCAGACCGGGATGCAGTGTCTGGAGAGCGTGGACAAGGTCTATCGCAAGGCTCTGGGCAAACTGTTCACCATTGACGAAGACATCAAGAACATGAAATCCAAGGTGGAGGGAGCCGATGTGGTGACCTTCATCCATGTGGTGGACATGCTCAAACGCCGGGAAACCTATCGCCATCTGCGCAACATCGGCTCCAACCTGCAACGCGCCGCGTCGGTATTGCACGGCATCGTGGTGCAGAACGGATAGGCTGTTTTTCGCATCACCTGCTCTTAACAATCCATGCGGATTGTGTGTGGCTGTTAACCAAAATGCTGGGAAGGAGATACCTTCCCAGCATTTTGGTTACAGGCATTTAAAAACTAAAACAATATATTTGTTTAATACAATAATTAAAGAAAATAAAAAATTTTTAAAATAATTAGAAAATTATTATAAGTTTTTTGTGGATTTAATCAATCCTTAACAATCCCTTTATATGCGGCTAACAAGAAACCTTTAAAATCTTTCACGAAAGCTTAATGGAGTCATCGCAATGCACGGCTCCGCACGCTGGATCAACAAAGGTCAGGCATCATCAATTCAAGGAGAAGAGGTAACACGCAATGGATAAGAAGATTTTATTAATGCTGCACAGAGCTGACGAGGTGAGACACGATGGATAACACCACGATCATGATCATGATGTGGACCGCGATTGTCGTGGTGCTCATCTTCGACTTCACCAACGGGTTTCACGACGCTTCAAACATCACCGGGTCGATCATCGCCTCCCGCGCCATGACACCCATCCAGGCCGCCCTGTTGACCGGAGTGTTCCACTTCATCGGTCCCTTGCTCGGTGGCACCGCGGTGGCGGACACCATCGGCAAGTTCGTCAGCATCAAGGATCTGAACGCCAACATGTCGTTGATGATCCTGCTGTGCGGGATCTTCGGCTCCATCTTCTGGAACATGTTCACCTGGTGGTTCGGTCTCCCCTCCTCCTCCTCCCACGCTCTGGTGGGCGGCATCGCCGGCGCGGTGATCTTTGCGGCTGGCACCAATCATGTGGTTTGGGGCTGGGAAGACCTGATCATGAAGGGCAAGATGACCGGGGTGATGAAGGTGGTGCTTTCCCTGTTCGTCTCCCCCATTCTGGGCTTCTGGCTGGCGTGGATCTTCCAGAAGATCTCCCGGCGTCTGGTGGCCAACGCCAAACCCAAGGTGGATCGTTTCTTCAAGCTGTCCCAGTGGGTCAGCGCCGCGGCCCTCTCCTTCTCCCACGGCACCAATGACGCGCAAAAGAGCATGGGCATCATCTCCCTGGCCTTGTTGCTGGGTGGCGACATCCAGAAATTTCATGTCCCCTTCTGGGTGATCATGTGGTGTGCCGCCCTGATCACCGCGGGCAACATGTTCGGTGGCTGGAGAATCGTGAAGACGGTGGGCTTCGGCATCTTCCGGGTGCGGGCCATTCACTCCTTCAACGCCCAGCTGACGGCGGCGGCGGTGATCTTCGGCGCGGCCTCCATGGGCGCCCCGGTTTCCACCACCCACGTGGCTTCCACCAGCATCATGGGTGTGGGTACCGCCGAGCAGCCCAAAGCGGTCAAATGGCGCAAAGGCAAAGAGATCTTCGCCACCTGGGTTCTGACCATGCCTGGCGCCGGTCTGGTGGGCGGTTTGACCTATCTGCTGGCGGACATGATCACCAAGGTCAGCAGCGTGCAATAAAGCACACCAACCGAAACCCAAAACACGCAATTCATCCAAATCAAAGTTGACAAGGAGATTTACATGAGCGGTGGCAATTCCCCCTTTACCAAAATGCTGGATAACGTCTTTCCCCGCATTCCCCCATTCATCACCATGATTTCCCTGCAAGCCGAACTGCTGGCCAAGGGAATGTCGGTCGCGGTGGATTATCTGTCGGAATCCAACACCTCCAAGTTTCATGAAATCATGAAAATCGAGACCCAGGCCAAAGAGCTGCGCGAGCGCCACCTGGATGTCCTCACCAACGCCTTCTCCACCCCCATCGACCGGGAGGACGTGCTCCGTTCCATCATTTCCCTGGAAGTCCCGGTGGGATCGATCCGCATCGTGGTGGAGGAGATGGAAGCGCTGAAAATCAAATCCGACAACTACCTGCTGGAAATGGCCATCGTGCTGCGGGAGTCGGCGGCCGCCCTGCAACGGGGTTTCGCCAAACTGGACACCACCCCCGCCCAGGCGGACCCGGACGCCCAGGTGGGCTTGCAGTGTCTGGCCAATGTGGACCGTGTCTATCGCAAGGCTCTGGTGAGCCTCTACACCATCGACGAAGACCTGAACAAGATGCGCTCCCACGCCGATGGGGCGGAAGTCCAGGCCATGATCCATGTGGTGGAAATGTTGAAACGGCGTGAAATCTATCGCCATCTGCGCAACATCGCCGGCAAGATGGGCGATGCCGCCTCCGTGCTGCACAGCATCGTGGTGCAAATCGGTTAACCCGCCTTGCCCCCGCCCTTTCCTGGCGAGCTTCCCGGAAAGGGCGGGCCCTTCTCCCCACCCCCCCTGTCGCTTCCCCTGCCGGCGTCCCCACAGCAGACCTTCAAGCCATTTTATAATGCATTTTTCATGGATTGTTGTTTCCTTCTTTATCAGGTGCTAACAATTCCGTGGCAGAATCATGCCCAACTTAGAAACCACCAGCTTATAAAGGGTAACAAAACATGAAACTGAAACAGTTGACCATCGCCGCCACCCTGGCCACCGGCCTTTTTGGTCTTGCTTCCATGGACGCCATGGCCCGCACCATGATTCAAAACAAAGGCTCGGACACCCTGGTCAACGTGGCGCAGGCCTGGGCCGAGGAGTATCAGAAAGTCAAGCCGGAGGTGGCGGTGGCCGTGACGGGTGGTGGTTCCGGGACCGGCATCGCCGCCATGATCAACGGCACCGTGGATCTGGCCAACTCCAGCCGCGCCATGAAAGACAAGGAGCTGGCCGAAGCCAAGAAGCATGGCATCACCGCTGTGGAGCATCTGGTGGGTTATGACGCCCTGGCCATTTTTGTCCACAAGGACAACCCGATCAAATCCATCTCCATCAAGCAGCTGGCCGACATCTACGGCGACGGGGGCAAATCGGACAACTGGAGCAAGCTGGGGATCACGGTGCCCGGATGCAAGAGCAATCAGATCATCGTGGTGAGCCGGCAGAACAATTCGGGCACCTATGTCTACTTCCAGGAGGCGGTTCTTGGGGAGGGCAAGGATTTCCGTCTCGGCACCAAGGACATGCACGGCTCCAAGGACGTGGTGGACCTGGTGGAGAAAACCCCCTGCGCCATCGGTTACAGCGGTCTGGCCTATGACTCCCCCCTGGTCAGGAAGCTCCCCGTCTCCAAGGATGACGCCTCCCCGGCGGTCGAAGCCAACATGGACAACGCCATCAAGAAGATCTATCCCGTCGCCCGCCCCCTGTTCATGTACAGCAAGGGTGAACCGGCCGGGGATGTCAAGGTGTATCTGGACTGGATCAAGAGCGATATCGGTCAGTGCATCATCCAGGACAAAGGTTACGCCCCGATCCGTCCTGTGACCTGCGCGAAAAAATGATTTGGTTCTGAGTGCGGCGCACCAAGACGCAACAGGTAAAGGATCAGGCCGCCTCGACAGCTTGGCAGGGGTTGTGGCGGCTTGATCTTTTGAACGTGAACGGAATATCTTGCGGTTGCGTTCTGTGGGGACGGCAGCCTGACAGATTGACCATTTTCAGAAAACACCGACGGAGCAAAAGATGCCCATCTATGAAAAAAGATTGCAACAAGACCTGAATCAAATCCGCGCCGCTGTGACCGGCATGGGAGAAGGGGTGGAAACCGCCCTCAAGAATGCGATGCAGGCTCTGTATACCGGTAACGAAGTGCTTGCGAACATGACCATCCTGCAGGATTACGCCCTGGACCGCCAGTGTCAGGAACTGGATCGGCTGTGTCACGCCTTCATCGCCCGACATCTGCCCAGCGCGGGACATTTGCGTCTGATCTCCTCTTCCCTGCGGATGATCTACGACCTGGAGCGCATCGCCGATTACGCGGTCAACATCTCCCGGGAGGCTCTGGACCTGCCCACCCCCCCCACCGGGCTGTTGAAACAGGAGATGGAGAGCATGTCCACCAGTTCCCGCACCATGTTGCGCCAGGCCCTCACCGCCTTTGGCGAGGAGAACGCCGGTCTGGCCCGCAGCACCATGGAGATGAACGCCCAACTGGGCAAGGAACTGGATGTGGCGTTTCGCGACCTGGTGGCCGAAGGGGACGCCAAGGCGGGCCACTCCCGCGACGTGATGGATCTCTACGTCATCTTCAACATGCTGGAACGGGTGGGGAACCGGGCCACCAATCTGTGCGAGGAGATCATCTTCTGGCTCACCGGGGAGTCCCCGAAACAGAAGCCGATCAAAATTCTCTTTCTGGACGAGGAGAACTGCTCCCTGGGTCTGATGGCGGAAGCCATCGCCCGCAAGGGGTATGACGCCCAGTGTCAGTTCTTCAGCGCGGGTCGTTCGGCAGCCAGCGCCCCCCATCCCCTGGTGGTGGACTTCATGCGTTCCATCGGTTTCGATCTGGCCAGAATGCAACCCAAAGGCATGGAGTCCGTCGAGTTGAACGACATGGATGTCATCATCAGCCTGCAAGGTCCGGTGCGCTCCTTTGTTCCCAAGCCGCCGTTCCACACCTCTTTCCTGAGTTGGGACGTCGGAACGATACCGGACGCCACCGACAAAGCCGCCGCCAATCGTCGTTTCGAGGAGGTCTATCGTGAGTTGGCGGTCCAACTGCGTCAGTTGATGGATCTGCTGACAGGCAAGGAGGTACTTTAGTCATGGCAGGTCACTCTGGAGCGAACACCGCCAGCGATGCCAGGGACAAAAACTGGTACATCGACAAATTCTTTCAGGCGCTGATGTTTGCCTGTGGAATTTCTGCAATTATTTTTGTGGTTGGAATCTTTCTGTTTGTTTTCAAGGAAGGGATGGGTTTTATTGTCAACGACATGAATGTGGCGGAGTTCTTTTTCTCCCCCGCATGGCGGCCCACCTCCCTGAATCGCGCCACTTACGGCATTCTGGCCATGGTGGCGGGAACCGCGGCGGTGACCGGACTGGCCATGCTGATCTGTCTTCCCTTTTCCATCGGGGCCGCCATCTTCATCGCGGAATTCGCCACCGGAAAAACCCGGGAGACCCTGAAGATCCTCATCGAGTTCCTGGCCGCCATTCCTTCGGTGGTCTGGGGTTTCATCGCCCTGTCCATCATGAACCCGCTGATCATCACCACTTTCGATGTACCCATGGGGCTGGGGGTACTCAACTCCGCGCTCATTCTGGCCCTGATGGCGGCTCCGATCGTCACTTCCATCGCCGAGGACGCCTTCAAGGCCGTGCCTGACACCTACCGGGAAGCGGCGGAGGCGTTGGGCGCCACCCGTTGGCAGACCATTTCGAAAGTGGTTCTGCCCGCGGCCAAGAACGGTCTGCTCTCCGCCGGACTGCTGGGGGTGGGGCGTGGATTCGGCGAGACCATGGCCATTCTCATGGCCAGCGGCCACTCCATCAACATTCCCACCAGTGTGTTCGACTCGTTCCGCGCCCTGACCGCCACCATCGCGGCGGAACTGGGGGAGACCGCCGTCGGCTCGCCCCACTACCAGTCGCTGTTCGCGATCGGCATCTTTCTGTTCTTCATCACCTTCTTGATCAACATGACCGCCGACTTCATCGTCCGTGGCGTGCGGAAAGGATAAGACCATGTTCGAAGCAACTCCTATCAATCATCAAAACGAGCAGGTGCAAAAACGCTTCAGACTGCTGTTTGCCGCGATGATGGTCATTCTGATCATCCCGGTTCTCCTGATCATCGGCACCTTGCTCGTCAAGGGATCCCACGCCATCAGTTGGACCTTCCTGTTCGAGGATCCCAAGGACGGGATGACCGCGGGCGGAATTTTTCCCGCCCTGTTCGGCACCATCTGGCTGGTGGTGGTCTCGCTGCTCGCCTCCGTGCCCCTGGGGGTGGCGGCGGCGATCTACCTGTCGGAATACGCCCCGGACAACCTGTTGACCCGCATGATCAATCTGGCGACCATCAACCTGGCCGGAGTGCCTTCCATCGTGCACGCCCTGTTCGGGGTGGGGGCCTTCGTCTCCTTCTTCAAGTTCGGCACCAGCATTCTGGCGGCCAGTTTGACTCTGGCGATCATGACCCTGCCCGTGGTGATCGTCTCCTCCTGGGAATCGTTGCAATCCGTGCCGCGGGCCTTCCGGGAAGCCTGCTGGAACATGGGAGCCACCCGTTGGCAGACCATCTGGGAAGTGGTGCTGCCCAACGCCTTCACCGGCATTCTGACCGGGGTCATTCTGCAGGTTTCCAGGGCGGCGGGGGAGACCGCGCCGATCATGTTCACCGGAGCGGCCATGTTTCTCCCGTTTTTGCCCAACAGCGTATTCGATCAGACCATGGCTTTGGCGTTGCACCTGTTCGTGGTCTCCACCCAGGTGCCCAACGTCCCGGAAAGCCTGCCTTTTGGCGTGGCCCTGGTTTTGGTCGGCATCGTGCTGCTCATGAACACTGTCGCCATCTGGATTCGGATGCATCTGCGGGGTAAAAAGAAATGGTAAGAAGCGTCACCAACAAAATCGAGGTCAAGGATCTCGCCATCGCCTATGGTGGCATGAAAGCCCTGGGCAAAGTCTCCCTGGAGGTTCGGGAGAACGAAATCTTCGGCATCATCGGTCCGGCCAACAGCGGCAAGACTTCGTTCCTGAACGCCATCAACCGCATGGACATGATGCGGCCCAACATGAACGTCACCGGGACGATCCACATCAACGGCATCGACACCCGCTCCTGGCGCAATGTTTACGCCCTGCGGCGCAAGATCGGCGTGGTCTTTCCCCTGCCGGTGGGACTGCCGCTGACGGTCTACGACAACGTGGCGCTGGCCCCCCGTCTGGCCGGAACCGCCGGTTCCCAGGCGGATCTGGACGAACTGGTGGAGCGCTGTCTGCGTCGGGCGGCTTTGTGGGATGAGGTCAAGGATCGGCTGACTCATCTGGGCAGTCTGCTTTCCGGGGGGCAGCAGCAGCGCTTGACCATTGCCCGCGCCTTGTCGCAAAGCCCGGAAATTCTCATGCTGGACGAGTTCTCCATCGCGGTGGACCCGGTCACCACCATGCGGATCGAGGATGTGCTCAAGGAACTCAAGGCGGAGATGACCATCATTCTGGTCACCAATCTGGTGCAGCAGGCCAATCGTCTGGCGGATCGCACCGCCTTTTTCCTGAATGGCGAATGCGTTGAAATCGGGGAGACGGAGCAGCTTTTTTCCGGTGACGCCCGTGATCAACGCACCAACGATTATATTGGAGGAAAGTTCGGATGAAAGCCACGCCTTCCGCGCCGGACATGGCCATCAACACCCGGGATCTCAACCTGTGGTATGGGACGTTTCAGGCCCTGTTCGACATCAATCTGAAAATCAAGAAAGGGATCATCACCAGCATGATCGGTCCCAGTGGTTGTGGCAAATCCACCTTTCTGCGCAGTGTGGACCGGATCAACGAACGGTTGGGATATGTGCGCATCAAGGGTTCCATCGAGGTGTTCGACCAGAACATCTACGCCCCGGAAGTGGAACTGGCGCAGTTGCGCAAGCAGGTTGGCATGGTGTTTCAGCGTCCCAATCCGCTGCCGATCTCCATTCGGGAGAACATTCTGTTCGGTTATCGGATTCACAACGAATCCGGCAAAAAAGTGAGCAAAAGCGAGGCGGACGGCATTGTCGAGGACGCCCTGCGCCAGGTGTTGCTGTGGGACAAGGTGAAGGATCGTCTGGACCAGAAGGCCACGATCGGGTTGTCCCTGGAAGAGATGCAGAAGTTGTGCATCGCCCGCCTGTTGCCAGTCAAGCCCTCGATTCTGCTCATGGACGAACCTTGTTCCGCCCTGGACCCCAAGGGGACCGCGGCCGTGGAGGAGTTGATCTGGGAGTTGCGGGGGCGTTATTCGATCCTGATCGTCACCCACAACATGGCCCAGGCCAGACGGGCGAGCGAGGAGTGCATTTTCATGTTGATGGGACGGGTGGTGGAACACACCCGCACCGAGGACCTCTTCGTGACCCCCGCCCACAAGGAGACCGCGGATTACATCGAAGGACGCTACGGCTGATGGAGCATTGACCTGTCATCGACACGGTTGTGAAACCGTGGAACGATGACAGGTCACACTCCGTTGCGCACTCCACCAAACAGGTGAACCCCTCCCTCTCCGGCGCGCCCTCAACGAGAGCGTACCAGCAACAGTTCGCACCAGCCATCGAAAGGGTTGGTCCAGTTGTGGTTCTTGGCCGGATCATAGAACACCGACTGGGCCTCGGTGACCTCGTACTGCTCCCCATCGTAAGTCAACAGGGCGCGCCCCCGTTGAATGCGCACGAATTCCACCCCATTGCCCACGCCAAACGGTTGATCCGACATCTCCCCACCGGGATTCAGGCGAATCAGAATCGGCTCGAAGCCCACCGAAAAAAAACGGGAGCCCAGGGGGATGATCTCCGCGCCCTGACGGGCCTGGAAAACAGGTCTGCTTCCCATGGCCAACACTTCCACCCGCAAGGAAGGCTCCTCGTGTTCGGTGAAAAAAGAGGCCATGGGCGCCCCCAAGGCATCCGCCAGTTTCTCCAGGGTGGCCACCGATGGGGAGGTCTGCCCGCTCTCGATCTGTGACAGACCCGCCGCGCTGATCCCGGCCTTCTCGGCCAGACCACGCTGGGACAATCCACGCTGCTGACGAAACTGCTGGATGCGGAGATGAACTCGTGTGGGCATGACGACCAATCCTGAAAAAAACGTATCCGCGTTGGAAATAATTTCGAACACTTGACAAAAATAATATGTCAATACAGTCCCATCCAAGGGTCAGACTATCTTTCTTCCTTCCCGATCGCAAGCACAAATTCTCACAATCAGGACACGGGCGGCTTACCGTGGTCTGGCGGCGATGGCCACCGGAGCGGCCACGGGGATCGGGTGATAATTTTTATTGACATTGCGTTCGCTATTGCGTTTAACTGTTCCCGAAGACGCTCTGTACATCCTGATGAAGACGACAGGATAGACTTGCGGCCCCGGCAGCCATACCCTCAAAAGGAGCGAACCATGTCCGAATCCACCACCCTGCTTGCAAAATTGTCCAACCGTGTCTTCCCGCGTGTTCCCGATTTTTATGGGCTGATCATGCAACAATGCCTGTTGGCCAACCAGGCCGCCACACTCCTGGAAGAGTACCTGTCCACCAGCGACAAAACCTGCGCCGCAAAAATCCTCAAACTGGAGCAGGATGGAGAGGTGCTGCGTCAGCGCAACCTGGACATCCTGAAAAGCGCCTTCGCCACCCCGTTGGACCGGGAAGACATCTACCGGGCGATCACCTCCGTGGACTGCATCCTGAGTTACGCCCAGAACATCGTCTTCGAAATGGACACCCTGGAAATCAAGGCCGACTCGTTCATGCAGGAGATGGTCGCCACCCTGCGCCAATCCGTGGAGACCCTGGGCAGCGGATACCAGAAACTCTCCACCTCCCCGTCCGACGCGGGCCAGGCCGCCATGGCCGTGATCAAGTCGCGGAGAACCATCGAGAAAATCTTTCGTGACGCCCTGTCACAGCTCTTTCAGGGTGAAAACCATGTCCAAAGGATCCAGGAACGGCAATCCGGGGCGGAAGCGCAAGCGATGACCTATGTTCTGGATATCTTCAAACGACGTGAAATCTATCGACACATCTTCGACGCCGGCATCGACATCAAAAAAGCCGGCAAAACGCTCCACGATATCGTCGTCCAGGTTTATTGACGGAGCGACAGCGAACCCTCCCCCTGCCAACCACGCGCCAGCACTTTTCGATGCAGGGTGGAGACGGGAATGGTGCCGTCCGGAGGCATCGCGACCCAGCGCGACGCCTCCGGCGGTTCCCCCCCAACCCACCGCCCCATGAAGGGAAAAACCGTCAGGCGGAAATGGGTGAAAACATGCCGCACCGGCTCCAGGGGTTGGGGAAGGGTGACGCGCAGACCATATCCCTCGACCAGGAAACGGGAGACGCTCCCGGCGTCCGGCGGCGTGTCCACGGGTCCGGGCTGATCTCCGGGGGGTTCCCACATCCCGGCCAGCAGACCCCGCGCGGGCCTCGGGAACAGCAAGACACGACCATCCTCCCGAAACACCAGCAGACTGAACTGATACCTGTTGGGCTTGACCCCTTTGGACGCCACGCGGGGAAACCGCTCCGGACACCCCGCGAGCGCGGCCCCACACCAGGAGGACCAGGGACAACAGGCGCAGGCCGGCTGACGCGGGCGGCACACTGCCGCTCCCAGATCCATGATCGCCTGGGCATAATCGCCGGGACGGTCCGCCGGGGTGAGCCGGTCCGCCATGGCCCACAGCGCCTGTTGTCCCGCCTTGCCGTCCACGGTGTGCTCCAGCGCCAGGACACGGGCCAGCACCCGCTTGACATTGCCATCCAGAATGGGATGCCTCTTCCCCAGACCGATCGCCAGAATCGCCCCAGCGGTACTCTCCCCGATGCCGGGGAGACTCATCAGGCCGGCCAGACTCTCCGGCAGACGCCCTCCCGACTCCCCCGCCACCCGACAGGCCGCGGCATGCAGATGGGCGGCGCGCCGATAGTAGCCCAAACCCTGCCAGAGGGCCAACACCTCCTCCCGCGACCCCGCCGCCAGACTGGCAAGATCGGGAAAGCGGGCCAGAAACCGCTCATAATAGGGAACCACGCTTTTCACCCCGGTCTGTTGCAGCATGATCTCCGCCAGCCAGATCCGATAGAGGTCCCGTTCCCTGCGCCAGGGGAGATCCCGCCCGTGGGCATCGTAGAACGCCAGCAAAGCCTGCGCCATGCGTTGATTCACATTCCCCATCGAAACCCACCCCGGATGTATTCGAACACGGTCCGCACATGAAGTTTTTCCAACTCCCAAT
>JADGCR010000309.1 GCA_015228895.1 Magnetococcales bacterium | reverse complement strand
TGCAGGAGGAGGATCAGCCCTTTGATATCCTCAAGATGGATCGTCGCCGGGGCAATATTGTGGTTTCCCGTCGTGCCGTCATCGAAAAACAGCGTGAGAGTGCCCGCAGTGCCCTGCTGGAGACCCTGCATGAGGGGATGATTCTGGACGGGGTGGTCAAGAATATCACCGACTATGGTGCCTTTGTGGATCTGGGCGGCCTGGACGGACTGCTGCACATCACCGACATGTCCTGGAAGCGGGTCAAGCACCCCTCCAGCGTCGTGGCAGTGGGAGATACCGTGGCAGTGCAGGTGATCAAGTTCAATGCGGATACCCAGCGGATTTCGTTGGGCATGAAGCAGTTGCAGACCGATCCTTGGGAGGGCATCGGGGCCAAATATCCGCCGGGAACCCGTTTCCACGGGGTGGTGACCAACATTACCGACTATGGTGCCTTTGTCGAGTTGGAGTCGGGCGTGGAAGGGTTGGCCCATGTTTCCGAGCTGGCCTGGACCAAGAAAAATCTCCACCCCTCCAAAATTCTGGAGGTGGGCACCGAGGTGGATGTCATGGTGCTGGATGTGGATGCCGACAGACGGCGCATCTCCCTGGGGCTCAAGCAGTGCCAGGAAAATCCCTGGATGGCCTTTGCTGAAAAGCATCCGGTGGGTGTGACGGTGACCGGAGAGATTAAAAATATCACCGAGTTCGGTCTGTTTGTCGGTCTGGAAGGAGACATTGACGGTCTGGTCCATCTGTCGGATGTCAGTTGGGACAGCGCGGCCGGAGAGGATATCCTGAAGGAGTTCCAGCGGGGCCAGGAGGTGGAGGCCATCGTCCTCTCCCTGGATCCGGAAAAAGAGCGCATCTCTCTGGGGTTGAAGCAGGCCAGCCCGGATGCCTGGACGGTATGGGCCGATGAGCATCCCAAGGGAACCGAGTTGATGGGTACCGTGGTGGAAGCCGTTGCGACTGGCGTGGTGATTCGCCTAGCGGAACAGGTGGAAGGGCTGCTGCGCAAGAGTGATTTTTCCCGGGAAGATCCGGAAGGTACCGGCCTGAAGCCGGGGGTTGAGGTGCGGGTGCAGCTCACCCAGATCGATCGGCAAAAACGCAAAATCAGTCTCTCTGTCAAGGCATTGGAAGCCGCCCAGGAGCGCAAGACCATGCAGGAATATGCCGCTGACACCGGTTCCGCCACCAGCAGCCTGGGCGAGGCGTTGTCACAGGCGTTGGAAAAAAGATCGGGAAGTGGCACTTAATTTTTAGCGAGGAACTACCATGACCAAGTCAGCGTTAATCAGCCTGATTGCCCAGCAACTCAAATTGTCCCGCAAGGATGCGGAGGCCGCCGTCAATGCGGTATTTGATTCCATTGGTCACTCACTGGAGGTGGGTAATCGGGTTGAGTTGCGGGGTTTCGGCAGTTTTGGACTCAAAGAGCGGCGTTCCCGGGAGGGGCGCAATCCCAAAACCGGGGAGCGTGTGATGGTGGACGCCAAACGGGTGTTGTTTTTCAAGGCGGGCAAGGCTTTGCGTGAGCGAGTGGATCATTAGTTCCTGGGTATCAGACCGTTGAGAACGGGTGTCCGGGGGGATTGTCTCCCCGGACACCTCCCATCGCCGGGAAGTGGGAGCGGGATTGTGGGAGATCAAAGCGTGTCATGAGTGGCTGGTTGAACTTGTTGTTTGTATTGGCGTTGGCAGTCATGGCCGTGCTGTTTGCGGCGGCCAATCAAAAGGAAGTGACCATTCTGCTGCCTGGGGGGTGGCTTTTTTCGGATGTTCCTCTGTTTGTTCTGGCATTTGTTCCTCTGTTTTTGGGGTTTCTGGCGGGGACTGCTTCTGCCTGGAGCAGTCGCGTGAACTCTCGGCGGCAGAGCGACCTGTTGCACTCTCAAAATCAAAAACTGGAAGCGGAACTGGCCAACTTGCGCAACCAACCCCTGGAAACCGACCTCCATGTCTAATGACAGAGACGATTTTGGACGCGGGACTGTCGGGCGATGAAACTGGCTAATTTGATCGGCTGGTCTGCCTTGGCGTTTACGGTGGGGGCGGTTTTGTTTCGGGCGGGTTACCGGATCGGTCGAGACAAGGTGATGCGTCGTCTGGCGGCCCAGGGCAATCCGGTGGGTTCTGCCCAGCACGAAGAGGCGACCTTTTATTTTCGTGGTGTCAATTTTTTACTCAGTGATGAACCGGACAAGGCCATTGAGGCCTTCACCCAGGCGGTTCGCATCAATTCGGAGACGGTGGAGATCTATCTTTCGCTGGGCAATTTGTTTCGCGCCCGGGGGGAGGTGGGGCGGGCCATTCGCATTCACCAGAATATTATTGCCCGTCCGGATCTTTCGGATGACAACCGCACGGCGGCTCTGTTTGCTCTGGCGGAGGATTATCGGCAGGGGGGATTTTTGGACCGGGCGGTGGACTCTTACCGACGGGTATTGGCGGTGGATCCTTCCCATCGCAAGGCGTTGTCCGGCCTGCAGGCGTTGCATGAGAGTGAGGGTCGTTGGGATTTGGCTCTGGAGGTTTTGCGCACGCTGAAGCGGGTGAGTGGCCAGGCGGATCCCAGGCGGGAGGCTCATCTGTTATTGCGCACGGGGTTGGAACAGCGGGAGGCGGAAAAGAAGGGACCGGGCACTCCGCCGTCGGCTGCCAGTCTGGAGCCGTTTCAGGCGGCCATCAAGGTCTATCCGGGTTGTGTGGAGGCGTATCGGTTGCTGGGTGAGGCTCAGTTGGACCGGGGGGAGATCTCTGCGGCCATAAAGAGTTTCAGTGCTGTGCGCAAGGCGCGTCCCAGCCATTTTTTTCTGCTGGTGGGTGCGCTGCAGCGGGCTTATACCCTGGCCGGGGATGACAAGGGTTTCTACCGGTTGATGAACGAGGCGGTGGCGGCTCCGACGGCGGGACTTCATTTCACGCCGGAGCAATTGTTCGATTTGGAACAAAATGGCGTGCGATGTGCCCATATCACCTTGCATGTGGGGCCGGGAACCTTCCAACCCGTGCGTGTTGAGAATCTGGATCAGCATGTGATGCATCGGGAGTGGTGCCGACTGGATC
>JADGCR010000308.1 GCA_015228895.1 Magnetococcales bacterium | reverse complement strand
GTTGAGTTCGAAGGTGGCGCGCATGGTCCCGTTGGACAGGGCGCTGGTGCGTATCTTGCGCACCACGCCATCGGAGAAGGACAACAGGTTCAGATCGTTGGTCAGTTCCGTGTCGGCCAGATCCAGCACCACCCTTTGGGGTTCCTTCTGCAACGAGAGGGTGTGTTTGACTTCGTGATTCAAGGCGAAGACGATGCGGGTCCGGTTGGGGGTGCTGGAAAAGCGCACATCCGTGACCCGTGGTTTGATCGCGGCATGCGCCATGGAGACGGGCAGCAGCAGACCCCCTACCGATAAAGCCATTGCTTTCAAAATAAATCGCCGTTCCAACATCACCGTGCTCTCCTTTGGTGGACTGTGATTCTGGCTGGCAATGCACGCCATTTTTTCTTGCCATGAATTCAAAAAAGCTTGTCACTCAACTGATTAACCTTAATTCATCCAGTGGGAACGCCGTCATGGATGGTGGTTTGCAGCAACATTAGCAACTGCCATGCCGAGAATCCTGGAGGGTGCGGCAGGGTGGACAACCTCTGTATCCAAGCCATGCCTCCATCCCGACAACGTGGCGCGGTGGGGCTGCAGGGTCAGTGAACCGTCATGGTGGAATCCTGACGGAGTGTCAGAGGGGCGGGGAACGTTTTTTTCACATGGCAGAGCCGGGGATGCCGGTGATAGAATTCGTGGATTGCTTTGGCCGGTGGAGTGTGCCGTTTGGACTGGGGCGGGCCTTTTTTTTGAGGAGAAGACGGGGATGAGATCAATCCATGGCGCCATGCTGTTGTCTGTGGGCCTGCTTGCGCCGGCGCTTTCCGGGTGCGCGACCGATGGGGGTGGGGATGAACCCCAGTTCAGCCATGCCGGACGGGAGGCCATGACCAGGGGCGCGCCCTGTTATTTTCGTGGCGAGGTGGATTTTTGCGCGCAACAGCCCGACCCGGATTCCGATGGGGATGGGGTCAAGGACCGGCTGGATTCGTGTCCCGGAACCCCGAAAGGGGTGCAAGTGGATGGGCAGGGGTGTCCCGTGGACAGCGATGGGGACGGGGTGTTCGACGACAGGGATCAATGTCCCGACACTCCGAAGGGTGCCGGGGTGAACGAGGTGGGGTGCTGGGTGCTGGAGAACCTGCTGTTCGATTTCAACCAGGACCGTCTGCCGGAGGCTTCGTATCCCCTGTTGAGCGAGGTGGTGCGGGTCTTGAACCACAATGGTCAGGTGCGCGTGGAGATTCATGGCCATGCCGACCACATCGGCACACCGGAATACAACGAAAAACTGTCCATGCGGCGGGCCCGGGCGGTGATGCGCCACCTGATCCGGCATGGCATCGCGGCCGATCGGCTGGTGGCCACCGGCTTCGGCCCGACCCGACCCGTCGATACCAACGACAACGAGGCGGGGCGGGCGAAAAACCGGCGGGTGGAGCTGAAACCGATCCTGTGACACTGTTTGGCCGCGGCCTGTGAAGTTCACGACCCCGGCTGGATTTTCTCCTGTCGGATTTGGGGATGAGAGGTTAGAATCCGCCAGGTTCAGCATCCGGTTCCCGTTATGCAATCGATCATCTAAGGAGTGGGCGTCATGTTGCAAGTGAATGAATATTTTGGTGGCCAGGTCAAATCCATCGCCTTTTCCACGGAGACCTTGCCCGCGACGGTGGGTGTCATGGTTCCTGGAGAGTACGAATTCGGCACCAGCCGGAAAGAGACCATGACCGTGGTGAGCGGCGCGTTGACGGTCAAACTGCCGGGGAGCGACGCCTGGATCACCTGTCGGCCTTACGACAGTTTCGTGGTCGCGGCCAACTGCCGCTTTCAACTGCAGGTCGCGGTGGACACCGCCTATCTCTGCACCTACGAGTAGGGCGTTGTCCGTTCCACCGTTCACCCTTCATCCCAATCTGGCGCGGGAGTGCCGACCGGTTGTCGATCTGGCACTGTGTCGGGTGCTGCTGATGAACGACAGCCGTTATCCCTGGTTGATTCTGGTGCCAAGGCGGGATGGCATGCGCGACCTGGACGAACTCACCACGGAGGAGGGGGGGGTGTTGTGGGGGGAGATCACCCTGGCCAGCCGTCTGCTGCGGGAGTGGTGCCGTCCGGACAAACTCAATGTCGCGGCGTTGGGCAACATGGTCCCCCAACTCCACCTTCATGTCATCGCCCGTTTCCGCGCCGACGCCGCCTGGCCCAACCCGGTCTGGGGCCAACATCCGCCGCTACCCTACGACGAGTCGCAATTGCCGGCAGTGCTGGCAGCGCTCAAAACGAGGATGGTTGCCATGTTAACGAACCGTCCCGCGTCACCATTGGAAACATTGGGAGGTTTCGACCCATCAAACCCCACCCCAAAACCCACTCCCGACAACGAGGAAACCCTCCAAAAATAAATTGCTGGAGCATTCTGGAGTTGAGATGCTTTGAGTGATAATCAAGCAGATTGATGCGGGCGGGCAGATGGATGTTTAAAATCCCGTCTCCCGGATCAGGATCTCCATCGCTCCCCGGTGGATGTGGGAAAAGAGGCTGCGGGGCAGGTGGTTTTCCATGACCACGGTGCCACGCAGGATGTGGGCGGGGGGAGGAAAGGGGGCGGTGGGTTGCAACTCGACCCGGTAGACCGCCGTGGTGGGGAGCCAGCGTCCCTTCTCGTCGCGTCTCACCGGGACGTTGCCCCCATGCTGGGCCACCAGGGAGGGCTCTTCCAGCAAGGTGGCCCCGATCGGGGCCAGGGCGATGATCCGGCATTCGATGGGAGCCCAGTCCATGGACTCCGGCAGAAAACGGGCGGCGTTGCCCGGTTGCACCTGGGGCAGATCGGTCTCCCGCACATAGGCGATCAGATGCCATCGTTCCGGGTGGGTCAGGTCCAGCAGGGCTTCGGTGCCCGTCAGCCAGACCCCGGGTTTGACCGCCGGGTTCAACAGGGAGATCCAGCCGTCCGCCGGGGCGGTCACGGTCATTCTTGCTTGTTGCCGCCGCAACTCCCGATACTGGACCAACTCCACCTCCATCTCTTTGTCATTGACCAGGGAGTGTTTCAACAGTTCGGGGTTG
>JADGCR010000307.1 GCA_015228895.1 Magnetococcales bacterium | reverse complement strand
GCAACAAAACCTACGGCCCGGCCCTGCTGGACGATGACACCCCCCCGCCGGAACATACCCGCTTTAAGCTTTCCCGGTTGCTTCTATTGTTGCTCGTCGGCGGGATGCTGTGGGGTGGGGCGATGCTCCTGCTGAGCCATCCTGTGCTGCGGGACATGGGGGAATTTTTCACCAAGGCGGCCCTAGTCACCTTCGGCGGGGCCTACGCGGTACTGCCCTACGTCTATCAGGGTGGTGTGGACCACTACCACTGGCTGACCGGAACCCAGATGATCGACGGCTTGGCCCTGGGGGAAACGACCCCCGGTCCATTGATCATGGTGGTCGCCTTTGTGGGTTTTGTGGGCGGCTGGATCAAGCAACTCTTCGGACCCGACATGCTGTTTCTGGCAGGCTTCGCCGGTGCATCGGTCGCCACCTTCTTCACCTTTCTCCCCTCCTACCTGTTCATTCTGGCGGGGGCACCTCTGGTGGAGTCTACCCATGGCGACCTTAAGTTCACCGCCCCCCTGACCGGCATCACCGCTGCCGTGGTGGGGGTGGTACTCAACTTGGCACTCTTTTTCGGCTGGCATGTGCTGTGGCCCCGGGCTACCGAAACAGCCCCTTTCACCGGCGGTTTCGAATGGTTCTACGCCCTGATGTCGGTGGCGGCCTTCCTCGCCCTATGGAAATACAAACTAGACATCATGAAGGTGATCGCCGCTTGTGCGTTCATCGGTCTCGTTTACACTTATATTGCGTAAGGAAATCAAGATATGCCAACCACCGAGAAACATCAGCAGATCAGCATGACCAGAACCGGCAGCGACCACGGTGCGCTGCATCGCTGGATTAACGATCCCAACATGCAGCTTGCCCGCCATGATTTCACTCGGATTCCAGAATTCACCCCCGAAGTCCGGGAAAAGTTCGGTGAGAATGGGGTGCTAGAATACGTCGAACACCTGCGCGTGGACATGGAAACCAAATTCACCAACATCTGGGGCAAAGACGAATCTGTCCGCGACGACGCACTTGCGTATTTCGGCATTCGGAGGAAGAGCGAATGAACGGAGATTATACCATCCAGGCCGACGACGTGGCGATGCTGCGCCGTGCCGGTCTGTCCGAACCCGACCTGGAACACTCCTTGAGAGTGGCGGAAAAGGGGCTGGAAATTGCCCGTCGGGTCAAGATTGGGGTGGATCTGGAATGGGTCGGTCGCGGTGCGCTGTTTCACGACCTCGGCAAGGCCCGGACGCACGCCATCGAACACGGACGGATCGGTGCTGAAATGGGACAGGCATTGGGATTGCCGCAGACAATCACCGACCTTATGGAAAAGCATATCCGTGGCGGCATGACCCCCGAAGAGGCCGATGAACTCGGGCTTCCGGTCAAGGATTACACCCTGCACGCCATCGAGGAACGGATCGTGATCTATGCCGACCGACTGGTGGACATTATTTGGGACGGGATCGTCGATCTCGGTTCGGAGCAAGAGGCGGAGGAATGTTTTGTCAAGATCCTCAACGACAACGTCCAGTATGCTAAAAATACCCGGACCCTGGAACGCTACCTACGCTACCACGCCGAGATCCAGGGATTGATGTCCGTATAATTTCCGAAGAACTGGCCTCGTCGATCCCTGATCATCTCTCCGGTTCCAGACTGACCATACGGGTGCGCCGTGAACCTCGATCGCCTCAATGATTGGATCCTACCGCCGACCGCCTCAAAGCAGGCCCGTACCCTGCTGATCGGGCGGGCGTTGCGGGCCTTCTGCGACGGCTATGTGGCGGTACTGCTACCCGCTTACCTGTTGGCTCTGGGTCAAGGTGCCTGGGAAGTGGGTCTGATCGGCACTGCCACCCTGTTGGGATCGGCATTGGCGACCCTTGCGGTGGGTACCTGGGGCCATCGTCTTCCTCATCGCCGGTTATTGTCGGGTGCCGCTCTGCTCATGGCAGCCACGGGAATCGCCTTTGCCGGTTTTTCCTCGTTCTGGCCCCTGCTGCTGGCCGCCTTCGTCGGAACCCTGAACCCGAGTGCCGGCGATGTGAGTCTTTTTTTGCCTCTGGAACATGCCCGGTTGGCTGAGGCCGCCGATGGTGACGCCCGTACTACCCTGTTTGCCCGGTACAGCTTGGTCGGTTCCCTGTTCGCAGCGGCTGGATCCCTCGCCGTTGCCCTCCCAGAGTGGTTGACCATCGCGGGATTGGAACATTCGACCGCCTTACGCGGCATGTTCCTACTCTACGGCGGGGTAGGGTTGCTGGTCTGGTGGCTCTACCGGAAGATTCCCGATCCCACCCCACACCAAGCCATACCGCCAGAGCCGTTGGGGGCTTCGCGCAGCGTCGTGGTCCGACTGGCGGTGCTGTTCTCCGTGGACGCTTTCGCCGGAGGGATGATCGTGCATTCCCTGCTTGCGCTGTGGCTTTTCCAGCGTTTTGATCTCTCCCTCGCCGCAGCCGCTTATTTTTTCTTCTGGGCTGGGCTGGCCACTGCCTGTTCGCAACTGGCAGCCCCTTGGGTGGCGCGACGCATCGGTCTTCTCAACACCATGGTGTTTACACATCTGCCATCCAACATCCTACTCATCCTGGTGGCTCTGGTTCCCAACCTGGAGCTATCTCTGGGGCTGCTGATCCTGCGCGCCCTTCTCTCGCAGATGGACGTTCCGACCCGTTCCGCCTTCGTCATGGCAGCGGTCACCCCGCAGGAGCGGGTAGCAGCAGTCAGTTTCACCTCCGTGCCGCGCAGTCTCGCCGCCGCCATCAGTCCATTTCTGGGGGGTGCCTTGTTCGCCGCCGGGTGGTTGGCAACGCCACTGGTCGCTTGCGGTCTACTGAAGATCGCCTATGACTTGGCGTTGCTTTTCTCCTTCCGACGCTATCGGGGGAACGAAATCGGCGCGTAAAGTTGGCTGATCATCCGAGTCCAATCATTCCCACCTTCTCAACAACCATTCCAACATTCTTTGCGTCAAAATCCTTTGTAGCATGGCCGCCACATGGGTTGGAAAAGTGACCCCGTAACGCAAGCGGGGACGAGGGCTTTCCAGGGCATGGATGACCTTTTTGACGACCGCCTG
>JADGCR010000306.1 GCA_015228895.1 Magnetococcales bacterium | reverse complement strand
ATGAGGAAGGAAGATCTCGCCATGGCGCGCCAGTCCGAGCAATCCAAAGAACCGCTTCAATGAATAATCGATGATCCGCAGCTCTCTTCTCTGGATGTCCTCGCCTCCTTGGCAAGAGATCTACAATCCGTTCCCACTGGTCATCACGCAGTAACATTCGATCCATAGCATCACCTCCTGCGAGACAGGATACGGATCAAATTATTGAATGTCAACACGCCCTAGCCATAGCAGATTTTTTATAAAGAATCGCATTGTCAAATGGTTTGCCTTTTGGTGCCAGTTTGATGGAACCACTTCCGAGCACTCGCTCGGCGCTTGTCGTCGGCGAATGCCGACGGAACCGGCTTTAGCCGTGACATGAAACCCTCGCCTTCAGGCGAGGGAGAGTTCATTACATGTGCTCCCTGGATGAAAGCGGAGGGGATCTGCTCTTCTCCCGCGCCCTGAAGCCGGGGGATCGTATCGTCCTGTTCACCGGCGGCATCATCGAAAGCGGCAACGCGCGTGGAGAGCAATTCGACACCAAACGCCTGGAACGGGAACTGTTGCGCATCCATGCGGAGTCGGCCCCGCTGGAAACGGTCCTGGAGAGTGCGCGCGCTTTCGTCGGCAGTGACAGCGAGGTCAGCGACGACATCACCCTGGTGGAGGTGGCCTGTGAGAAGCCTTGCCAATTGCCGGACAGGCTCCACGGAGGTTGGTCAACAGGCCGGTTACGCCTCCAGGGTCAGATCCCCGGCCGGTTTGGCGACGCAGGGCAGGCAGGCGCCCGGAGCTGGCTGAAAATCCGGGGGCGCGGGATAATCCACCCTGCCGGAGAGAATGCGGGTCTGACAGGCTCCGCACAGACCGGAACGGCAACCGGAGTCGATGGCGATATCCTGTGCCTCGGCGAATTCGAGCAGGGATGGGGCATCCGGATCCCAGGGCAGGGAACGACCGCTGGCGGAGAAGGTGACAAGCGGTTGCGCGCCGACGGATTGCCGCTTTCCGGCCTCCGGTTCGGTTTCGGAAAGCAATCCGGTCCAGGAGGCGGGACCGAACGCTTCACAATGAATCCGCTCACGGGCCACTCCCCACTCCAGCAGGGCGGGCAGCAGGGATGCCATCATGGCCTGGGGACCGCAAAGATAAAACCGGCATCCGTCCGGAGCGGGCAAGGTCCGGCGCAGCAGATCGGAGGTCACATGGCCCAAGCGATCGTATTCCAATCCGGCGCGCTCTTCAGGCCAGGGGCGACTGAAACAGAAAATCCGGTGGAAATCGTGGCGTTCCCGGGCCAGCCGGTACAGATAATCCGCATACACCAGCTCGCCGCCATGGCGCACGCCGTAGAACAGCCAGCTCTTCCGTGGCCGCGGCGCGGAGAAATTGGCCTGCAACATGCTCAAGATCGGCGTGATGCCGATGCCGCCCGCAATCAGCACCAGGGGGAGATCCCCGTCATCCGGCACGAACCCCCCCGCCGGAGGCAGCGCCTCCAGGCGCGTTCCCACATCAACCGCATCGTGAAGATGACTGGAGACCACACCGGGAGGAGAGATCTGACGCTTGACCGCGATCCGGTAGTGTGGCGCGCCGGGAGGATCCACCAGGGTGTAGCAGCGGATGCGGCTCTCCTGGCGTCCGCTGGCTCCCGGGTCGGGCAGGAGGAGACGCAGGGTCAGATATTGACCCGGCGCATAAGGGGCCAATGGCTGGCTGTCGGCTGCCACCAGATCGAAGAGCGCCACATTGCGCTCCAGATCCGCGTAAGCCTTGCGCGCCACCCGCAGGGTGCGCCAATCGTTCCTCTGTTGCTGCGTGTCCATCATGGAGTCCCTCAATTGCGTGGTGCGGCCAATTCCTGCGCCAGCTCCCTGGCCTGGGCGATCTGCTCGGCGGTCAGATGCCGGGTCAACACGTAACGGTGCGAAATGGCATCCTCGTTGCCGCCCAGGGCGGCCAGATGGAGGTAGGCGTAAGCCTGGATGTGGTCCTGGGCCACATGGCGTCCGTTGGTGTGCATGAGCCCCAGTTGCAGACGGGCGCCCGCATGCCCCTGCATGGCGGCCCGACGGAACCATTGCACGGCCTGGGGACCATCCTGGGGCGTGCCGCGCCCTTGATCGAGAAAGGTGGCCAGGTGGTACTGAGCCTTGGCATCGCCCTGCATGGCGGCCTTGCGCAACCAGTTCGCCGCCAGCTCGTCGTCATGAGGTACGCCACGGCCCACGGCGTACATGTGTCCAAGCTGGCTCTGGGCGCCCGCATGCCCCTGATCCGCCGCCCGATGGAACCAGTAAACCGCCTGGATCAGATCCCTTGTCACCCCGTCGCCCATCGAACATTTGAGCGCCAGATTGAACTGCGCGCCCACATGTCCCTGGCGGGCCGCCTTCTGGAACCAAAACGCGGACACTTGAGGCTCCCCGGCCAGGAACTCCCAGTTGTCGTAGGCGACCCCCATATTGTACTGGGCGATCGGATCCCCGAGCCGGGCGGCGGTGAAAAACCAGGCGATGGCCTGCCAGTCATCCCGAGGCACGCCACGTCCTTCCGCATACATGAAGCCCAGGTTCAACTGGGCCTTGGTGTGTCCCTGTTCGGCCGCCTGCCGATACCAATACATGGCCTGCCGGTAATCCCGACCCACGTCGCGACCGTTCTCGAACATAACCCCCACGTTGAACTGCGCCTTGACATGGCCCTGTTGAGCGGCCTTGATCCAGCACAGAAAAGCCTGCCGACCGTCCGGGGTCAACCCGCCGCGTCCGCTATCGTGCATCAGTCCCAGATTGTACAGGGCCATGGCATGCCCCTGCCCGGCCGCCAGACGGAAACACGCCACAGCCTGCGCATCATTCCGGCTGCCGCCCCGCCCTTCGGCGTACAGCACCCCCAGGTTGTAGCGGGCCCGGATATCCCCCTGCCCCGCTCGTATAGAACCCCGAGATTGTACTTGGCCCGGATCTCCCCCTGCTCCGCCGCCTGGCTCCACAAGATCAACGCCTTGCGGTCATCCCGGGCCACGCCCAGTCCTTCCGCGTAGAGCAGGCCGAGATTGTACCGGGCCCCGGCGTGGCCCTGTCTGGCGGCCTGTTCCCAC
>JADGCR010000305.1 GCA_015228895.1 Magnetococcales bacterium | reverse complement strand
CAAACGATGCAAAAAGGTGGTCATCACCTCCGGGCCATCCAGCATGGCGTCGTCCATGTTGACATCGATCATCTGCGCCCCCTCCTCCACCTGCCTGCGGGCCACCTCCACCGCCTCGGTGAAATTCTCCTCCCGGATCAACTGGGCGAACTTGCGGGACCCCGCCACGTTGGTGCGCTCGCCGATGTTGACGAACAGGCTCTCCCGGCCGCCGATCACCAGAGGTTCCAGGCCGGACAAACGACACAGAGGCTCCAATACAGGCGGTTTCCGGGGGGGGAGCCCCTCGACGGCCCGGGCCATGGCCCGAATGAACTCCGGACTGGTCCCGCAACACCCCCCCACGATGTTGACCAGTCCCGCGGTGGCGAACTCCCGGATCTTGGCCGCCATGGCCTCGGGGGTTTCGTCATACCCCCCCATCTCGTTGGGCAGGCCCGCGTTGGGATGGACCGAAATCAACGCGTCCGAGCAGGCGGAAAGGGTCACCAGATGGGGACGGAGCTGATCCGCCCCCAGGGCGCAGTTCAGACCCATGGTCAAAGGCCGGGCATGGGCCGTGGCGTGCACGAACGCCTCCACGGTCTGACCGGAGAGAATCCGTCCGCTCCGGTCCGAGATGGTCCCGGAAATCATCACGGGAATCGCCTCTTCCCGTCCCTCGTTGAAGGCCATGATGGCGAACAGGGCCGCCTTGCAGTTGAGGGCGTCGAACACCGTCTCCACCAGCAACAGGTCCGCCCCCCCCGCGACCAGACCCCGCACGACCACATCATAGGCGGCCACCAGCTCCCGGAAGGTGACATTGCGCTCGCCGGGATTGTTCACCTCCGGAGAGATGGATGCGGTCCGGTTGGTGGGTCCCAGCACCCCGGCCACGAAACGGGGTTTTCCCGGTGCGCGCGCCGTGGCGGCGTCGGCGGCTTCCCTGGCCAGTCGGGCGGCGGCGACGTTGATCTCGTAGGCCAGTTCCGACATGCCGTAGTCCGCCAGCGAGATGGCGTTGGCATTGAAATTGTTGGTCTCCAGAATGTCCGCCCCCGCGTCCAGATAGGCCGCGTGAATCCCCCGGACGATCTCCGGTTGGGTCAGGGAGAGCAGATCGTTGTTGCCCTTGAGATCCGTGGGGTGTCCGGCGAAGCGCGTACCGCGAAAGGCCGCCTCGTCCAGGGCGTGTCCCTGAATCATGGTTCCCATGGCTCCATCCAGGAGCAGGATGCGCTGTTGCAGTAAATTCTTGAAAAAAACAGGGCGGCTGGTGACCATGGCGTGTCCTTTTTTGAATTTTAAGGCGATCCGGGCTTGTGAAAAACGGATCTTTCTATCATGATAAGAGCGTCATCGCCAGTGAGCATTCGCAGTGCATGTGATCCTTCAAGAGGGTCTGTACCCAGTTCATACGGTTGAAAGGAGGTCTGGTGGCATGAGGTTTTCCTGGATTTTTGCGGCATTGTTGGTGTTTCTGCCATGGAACGGCCATGGGGCTGAGAATTCCTACAAGGAAATTTACAAAAATGGTCGTTACACGGTGCGCAAGGTCGAGGGGACATGCAAACTGGAGATCGTCCTCTCCAAGAACGAACGCGATTTCCAGGCCATTCTGGCCCTGTTCCCCTCGGACGACTACTATGGCGAACTCTTCACCGAGCGGGACAAGGTGGGACTGGCCCGGGACAAGGTGTTGATCGCCTTCGACAGCGGCAAGCCGCGCCCCATTCCCTTCATCCCGGATGCCGATGCCAAGGACAGCTTCTGGCGCTGGCAATACCTGGAGGACACCCAGGAGATCCTGTCGATGATCCAGAAAAAGGGGGAGATGCGCGTCAGTTTTTCCAACGGCACCAAGAATTTCGAGTTCACGGTTCCCCTCAAGGGGAGCGGCAAGGCGATCGCGGCTCTGCGGAGCTGCCGATAGGATGAATCAGGAGACTCCCCAGCGCTCCCGGTACTCCTGAATGGCGGCCAGTTGGCTGGCCAGACCCGGATCGCCTGCCAGCAGGCGCACCAGATCGGCCAGGCGGGCGATGGAGAGGACCGGGACGCCATACAGGGATTGCACTTCCTGGGTGGCGCTGGTCTCTCCCGAACCCCGCTCCTGACGGTCCAGGGCGATGATCACCCCGGCCAGGGTGGCCCCGGCGGATTGAATCCACTCCACGGACTCACGCACCGAGGTTCCGGCGCTGATGACATCGTCCACCACCACCACCCGTCCGGTCAGGGGCGCGCCAATGATCCGGCCCCCCTCGCCGTGATCCTTGGCCTCCTTGCGGTTGTAGGCGTAGGGCAGGTTCAACCGGTGATCGTGATGCAGGGCGATGGCCGTGGCGGATACCAGCGGAATGCCTTTGTACGCGGGTCCGAACAGCATGTCGCAGGGGAGCGCGGAGGTCACCAGGGCGTTGGCGTAGAATTGTCCCAGACGGGCCAGCAGCGCGCCCTGGTAAAACAGACCGGCATTGAAGAAATAAGGACTCATCCGTCCCGCCTTCGTCCGGAACGAGCCGAAACGCAGCACGCCCGCCTCGATGGCAAAGCGCAGGAAGGTTTCTCCAGGATGGGTTGGATCGGGTTCGATGTGCATGACGATTGCGCCTGATTTAAAGTGGGATTGAGTCACGAAACCAGAAGAAGTGTACGACATGAAAAACGGAACGTCCAAGGGGGTTATTCTCGGATTGGCACTTTTGGTGGCCAACGCCTGGGCACAGTATCTCCTGTGGTTTGGCGGACAGGGATTGGTCCGCTGGCGGCAAACCGAAAAGGAGCTGGCCTCCATGCAGATGGAGGTCGGCGAGGTGGAGGGCAGAATCCAGGATTTGAAGGACGAAATCCTGCTCCTGGAAAAGGACCCCACCGCCGTGGAAGCCGTGGCGCGCCGGGATTTGGGGCTGGTCTACCCGGACGAGATCATTTTTATCGTTCCCAATTGATTGCCGGGCCGTTTCTTCAGCGTCCCACCGGGCCGGTTCGCCAGACGCGCACGTTTTGTCTTCCAGGCCGCTTTTGCATCAACGCATCCTGAGTCGCGAACGCGCCGGTCCAAACGCGCGGCCTCGCGGGAAACGGCGGTTGCGCTGGTGACAGCAAAG
>JADGCR010000304.1 GCA_015228895.1 Magnetococcales bacterium | reverse complement strand
CGCAAGCTGGCCGGCAACTCCCATCTGTTCAGCGGCAAGATCAGCGAGGTGATCGATCACGCCCGCGAGAACATCCTGGCCACCAAGGAGATCATCGAGATCATGGCCTCCAAGGATATGAGCTTCGCCATCGAGTCCAAGGGCCGGGTGGACTACATGATGCACGAGGTCAACGCCATCGACCAGTTCACCACGGAAACCATTCAGCAGGTCTCCGTGATCGCCGAAGACATCAACCTGCGGGTGGGCGTCGCGGTGATGTCCCTGCAGTTCGAGGACATGGTGACCCAACTGACCCAGAGCATGGAACGAAAATTCGCCGTGCTGGAACACCTGGGCCAGATCATTCCCCCCGAACTGCTGGGGGGAGAGGCCGAGGTCGCCGCTCTCCGGGAGGCCCTGTATCAGCAGCAGGAACGTTTCAACACCGCGGACCGTCAGGCGGTGCAGCAGACCAGTATGGATGAAGGGGATATCGAATTGTTTTGACAAAACCCTGCGGAACCCAATAATACACAGTCAGGTTCCCGGTGGAGCATGTAAACCAACCCTTGTTACAGGAGAACACTATGTCTGGAACCATCAATGTCAGCCGCAATGACAACGAAACCGTCATCAGCGTCAAAGGTCGTTTCAATTTTGAAATGCATTCCCAGTTCCGCGCCGCCTATCAAAGCGACTCCGGTGACGAGAATCAGGGCAAACGGTTTGTCATCGACCTCTCCGGCACGGAGTACATCGACTCCTCCGCCCTGGGCATGCTGCTGTTGCTGCGGGAGGAGGCCGGAGCCAACGAGTCCGATATCGAGATCATCAACACCCGCCCGGAAATTCGCAAAATTCTGGAGACGGCCAACTTCCAGAGACTGTTCAAAATTGCGTGATGCGCCGGTCCCCCCCAGCCAACCAGGAACGGAATGAAAATTCTGCTCGTTGACGACGATCCCATCAACAGAACCATTCTGCAACGGTTGCTGGGCAAGGAAGGTCATCCCGTCATCACCGCCGAAAATGGCCGTGAAGGGGTGGAACAGTTCATAACACACCAGCCGGATCTGGTGTTGATGGATATCCGCATGCCCAAAATGAACGGGTATGAGGCGGCCCAGGAGATCAAACGCATCAGTTTGTCCCGTTTCACCCCGATCATTTTTCTCACGGCGGTCACGGACGAGGAGGGACTGGTGCAGTGCATCGAGGCCGGGGGGGACGACTTTCTGACCAAGCCGTTCAACCGTCCCATTCTGCAAGCCAAAATCAGCGCCATGGAGCGCATCCGGCAACTCCACTCCAGATTGCGGGTGCAGAAAGAGGAGCTGGAGCTGCACCAGGAGCGGATTCACCAGGAACTGGAGGTGGGGAAACATCTGTTCGCCCACATCGTGCGTGTGGGCAATCTGCTGGACGCCCCCTGTCTGAACCACTGGACCAATCCCATGTCCCTGTTCAACGGGGATCTGCTGGTGGCCAGCTACAATCCGGTGGGGGGACTCAACATCATGCTGGGTGACTTCACCGGGCATGGTCTCTCCGCCGCCGTCGGGGCCATGCCGGTCTCGGACATCTTCTACGACATGACCGCCCAGGGATTCTCCATCGGCGACATGGCGGAGGCGATGAATGTCAAACTGCTCTCCATCATGCCCACCCGCATGTTTCTCGCCGCCTGCCTGATCGAGGTGGACCATCGCCAGAAAAGCCTCAACATCTGGAACGGGGGTCTGCCGGATGTGCTGATCACCGACGCCACCGGACGTCTGGTGCATCGCATCCCCTCCAACCACATGCCGTTGGGCGTCGCCCCGATGACACGGGAGGACCGCAAGGTGGAAATTCTGGAGATGCGACCCGACTATCGGGTCTTTCTCCACTCCGACGGCGTCACGGAAGCCACCAACAACGAAGGCAGGATGTTCGGCGCCGAGCGCATGGAGACCCATTTCAACGGTGTCAACCCCCCGGAATCCCTCTTTGCCACCATACTCAACGACCTGGAGCAGTTCCGGGACGGCGCGCAGCAGACCGATGACATCAGCCTGCTGGAGATCGTGTGCGCCAAGGCCGGAGAGGACCCCAGGGGCGGCGAGGCGCGGCGTCAACGCACCGCCATTCCCCCGACCCCCTGGGAAGCGTCGTTCACCTTCAGCGCCCACACCCTCAAATCGGTGGACCCGCTGCCGACGATCATCAACATGGTCATGAATCTGCAAGCCCCGGCGGGGCATCGGGAACGGCTGTACACCATTCTGGCGGAACTCTTCTCCAACGCCCTGGATCACGGTCTGCTGCGTCTGGACACCCGCACCAAAAAGACCCCCGAAGGATTCATCCGCTATTACACCCAGCGGGAGGAGCGTCTGACCGCGCTGGAAAAGGGGGAAATCCGTCTTCAACTGCTCCATACGCCCCTGCCTCTGGCGGAAGGGGGCAGCGAACCAGCCGGAGGGGAGATCCGCATCCTGATGGAAGACACCGGTCCCGGTTTCGATCCGGCCCGGGTCCACTCCCAGTTGGCGGGCAACACCGGGCATGGGGGACGCGGCATCGCCTTGTTGCGCACCTTGTGCAAGGAACTGGAATATCAAGGTTGCGGCAACCGCGCCATCGCGGTTTATCAATGGACTCTTTAGGGCAGGGAAGGCGGACCTCAATCTCATGGCAGGCTCTCTGAACGCCATGGTGGTGGATGACACCATCACCTATCGCATGATCATGAAGAAGGTTGCGGAGAGCATCCCTGGCATCAGTGTCACTTCCACGGTCTCCAACGGCAAGCTGGCCCTGGACAAACTGGGGGAGCAGATCGCCAGAAACGATCCGGAGCGACCGGACATCGTGTTGCTGGACGTGGAGATGCCGGTCATGGACGGGATCACCACCCTCAAGGAGATCCGCAAGCGGTATCCCCAACTGACGGTGGTGATGGTGAGCGCCCTCTCCCGTTCCAACGCCAACATCATCCTGGAGTGCCTCAACGCCGGCGCCCTGGACTTCGTCACCAAGCCCCTGGAAACCAACGTGGAACGCGCCAAGGCCGCCTTGCGCAAGGATCTGGAGCCGATTCTCGCCCTGCTCGCCCAGGATCAGGGCAA
>JADGCR010000303.1 GCA_015228895.1 Magnetococcales bacterium | reverse complement strand
CTCTTGCCCGACTGGTAGGGTATCGGATTGCAGTATTTGGAGACGATGTGGCTCTTGTCCCGGGCCTTGACCTTGCGCAGCGCCTCGCCGATGAAATCCTCGCTGGGACCGTAATCCGGAGCGGTGTCGAAGTAGTTCACCCCCCGGTCGATGGCGCGCAGCACCAGGGCGGCGGAGGAGAGCTTGCCGGCCCCGAAGGAGATGTCGCTCATCTGGATGCCGGTCTTTCCCAAGGGCCGGTAGCGCTTCACCCGCGCCTTCTCCCCCCCGACGGGCGCCTCCCCTTCGGCCCCGGCGATGGATGACACCCCGGCCGCCGCCAACAACGTGGCCGATTTGATAAATGTCCTGCGTTCCATAGAGTCGCTCCTTCCGATCGAAATGCTCAATAAAACTCCCCCACCAGCTCCTCCAGGATTTGCGGCACGACGACGCATTGATTCAGGGTGAAAAAATGGAGTCCGGGAGCACCACGGCGCAGCAGGTCGCGGCACTGGGCCACCGCCACCCGCACCCCGGCCTGACGCATCTTTTCCGGGTCGTCCCGAATCGCCTCGAACCGCTCCGTGAGCCAGCGGGGCAACGTGGAACCGCACAACTCGGACAACCGCTTGAGCTGCTTGAAGTCCGTCACCGGCATGATCCCCGGATAGATGGGAATATGGACCCCTTTGGCGCGACAGTCGCTCACGAAACGAAAATAGACATCGTTTTCGAAGAAGAACTGGGTGACGGCGAAATCGGCTCCAGCCTCCACCTTGCGCCGGAAATGGAGCTGGTCCACGCTTGGATCGGCCGTTTCGGGATGACCTTCGGGATAGGCGGCCACGCCGATGCGAAATTGGGGGAAATATTCTCGAATGAAGGCGACAAAAGGTTCCGCGTAGCGAAACGCCCCCTGTTCCAACGCGCCGGGGGGGTCGTTCCGGGGGGGATCGCCCCGCAAAGCCAGAATGGTGGCAATGCCACACTCCTGATAATCGTTCAGCATTTCCGTCAGGGTGGGACGACTGGCCCCCACACAGGTCAAATGGGCCACCGTGGTCAGGCCGGTCCGCTCGCGCACCTGCCGCACCAGCGCGCCACTCCCCGCCTGACGGCTGCCACCGGCCCCGCAGGTGATGGAGACAAAATCGGGTCGATAGGGCATCAGGGTGTCGAGCGTCTCCCAGAAGAGAACTTCCGCCTCCGGCTTCTTGGGCGGAAAAAACTCGAACGAAAGGCTGGGACGGGTGGAACCAACACCGTTTTGAGCCGTCATCATCACCACTCCTCCAAGAAATAATGCCTTGAACGATCAGGACGCGCGCCCGCGCCTCCTCCCGGAAAGAACCGGCGGAAACTCTCGGGAGGAGGCGCGATCACGACGGTCGGGGGAGTCGCCGCGACCCGATTGCGAACCGGTGTTGCCTTATCTGGCTGTTGTCGATCTGCCTTTCGCGGTGGATTTCGCCTCATCATCCGCGGTGGTGCCGGCCAACTTGCGGATGATCGCCGCGTTGCGTTCGGCCAACTGATCCATCTGATCGGTCACCTTGCGCAACAGGGCGGCATTACGCTCGGACAACTGGGCATCCCGTTCCGACGTCATGCGCAACAGCGCCGCCTGCCGGTCCGAAAGCTGACGCATCTGCTCGGTGGTCTTGCGCAACAGGGCCGCGTTTCTTTCCGACAGTTGATCCATCTTGTCGGACATCTGCTTTTCCAGATCCACGATCCGCTTTTCCAACTCGGCGAGTCGATTGCCGGTCGCGCCCGAGATCCGCTTGCCCTGCACTTTTTTCTTCGCTTTTTGTGCCATCTCATCCTCCCAAAAAGGTTCCACGATGGATCCTGCCTGCACGTTTCATTTCCCAGATTGAAACATATTTTTCCGAAAAAAGCCAACCTCTCCGCCTCACTCCCCACCGGAGGGGGCGCGCAATCGTTCCAGTTGCCCGGCTTCCAAACCAAAAAAAGAGGTGATGCGCTCTTCCACGGCCTGCCACTCCCCCACCGACACCCCACCGCAAACCGAGGCGGAAAGGTGCAGTATGGCCCGCAAAACCGTATAACCGAGTTCCCGCACCTTCTGTCCGGGACGGTTGAAGTCGTCCGTCCGATGATGGGTGCGAATGATCCGACAGAAAGGTTCCGGCAGACGCCATCTCTGCACCATCAAAAAACCCGCCAGACAGTGGTTGGTCCCGAAACGCTCGTTCTCCTCCGCCACCACGTCGCCCCCCCCTCTGGCGTGCATCTCCTGGCAGAAACCCACATAGTCCGGAAAGCCCCGCATCATGGCCACCAGACCACAATCGTGCAGCAGGCCGGCGGCATACGCCTCGTCGGGGGCCACCGGGGGCAGATAGCCATTCAGGCAATGGGGAGCCGCTTTCGGCAGTTCACGAGCCAGACGGGCCGCCACCCGTCCCGCCTCCACACCCCGCAACCGCACCATCTGGAGCGGTCCTTCCTGGCTGACCAGGGTGGCGCTCAAGAACTGCTCCGCGACGATGGCGCGCACCCGTTCCAGACCCAGCAGCGCCACGGCCCCCTCGATGGAGATCAGCTTGCGTTTCCAACCGTTCAACTGGGTATTGGCGGCGTGCAACACGGCGGCGGAGAGGGCCATGTCCTTGAGAATGACCGCCGTGACGGCCAACGGGTCCGGGGCGAAGCCCGCCTGCGTCCGCACCGCGTCCAGCAGGACATCGGGCCGGGAAGGCATGGACAGATTCTCCAGCAGGCGCTCCGCCCGACGCAGACGTCTGTGCTCCTCTTTGCTCTCCTTGGCTGCCATCACACCTTGCCGATCATCTGATTCATGTAAACCAATGCCGTCCGACCGCGCGCCGGCCCGTACAGGTCAAGAGTTCCAAAGAATAGCCCCAATCTCCAAAAAAGGCTACTCCCAATTTCCATCACCGGGCCACGACATCCTTTTCCGTCAGATAGCAGTACGCGCCCGGAGGCAGCATCAGCATCCAGTTGGTGACCCGGATCATCAGCATCAGCAGCGCTCCGTTCGGAACGCCCAACGGCGACAACAGGAGTTGCGCCGCCGTTTCACCCACCCCCAGACCGCCCAAAGGCATGGGCAGGGTGCCGGAGA
>JADGCR010000302.1 GCA_015228895.1 Magnetococcales bacterium | reverse complement strand
TTCCGCCCAGATTCCCGCCGGACGGGTGGCGGGGTTGACCAGGGCCGCCTCCCGGGAATTTGTCCAGGGGGGAGACACCTATCCCCTCTCCCTGCGGACCATCGTGCCCTTTGTCGATCCCCTCGCCCGCACCCGGGAGGTCCGGCTGACCTTCACGGCGGCCAAACCCGTGCCGGGCAGCGGGGGACGACTCGTCTGGCGCGATCCCCGTCCCCATTTGCCACCCTGGATCCTGGTACAGCGGGACAAAACCCTGGGAGTGTTCCTGGCGCGGGATGGCAAAGCCCATTTTCATCCCTTTCCGGAGGCCATGGAGGGCCACCCGGCGCCGGTGGAGACCTCCCTCCAGGGCGACCTGATCCTCTCCGGACGGGAAGGACTCTCCCATGGGGATCCGGTCCAGACGCTTCCGGACCCCTGACGTGAAGGAGTCTCCCATGATCCGCGGTTTCCTGGACAACCACGTTTTCGCCAACCTCTCCTTCACCCTGATTCTGGTGGCCGGCTTTCTCGCCTATGGTCTGTTGCCCAGGCAACAGGACCCGGACATGAACTTCAACTGGATCAGCATCGTCACCATTCTGCCGGGAGCCTCGGCGGAGGATGTGGAGAAACTGGTCACCGATCCCCTGGAGGAGGCTCTGCAGAACGTCCCCGACCTCGATTTTGTCCTCTCCGGCAGCGGGGACGCCACCTCCAGCATGCTGGTGCGCTTCAACGACATGGATGACCGCACCTTCGACAAGCGGGTCACCGATCTGCGTCGGGAGATCCAGAACAAACAGCGGGAGTTGCCCCTGGAGGCGGAAGATCCGTTCATCATGGAGATCACCAGCGCCAACGGCTGGCCCACGGTCATGGCGGTGGTGGTGGGAGAGGCGGACGACGAGAACCTGCGACAGCAGGCCCGCCATGTGCAAAAGGACCTGGAAGGGATTCAGGGGGTGGACGCGGTCATGCCTCTCGGTCTGCGGGACCCGGAGTTGCAGGTGCGCTTCAAACCCCAGGAGTTGGCGACCTTCGGCCTGGACCCCATGCGGGTCGCCGACACGGTGGCGGCCCGTTTCCGGGATCTGGCGGGCGGGGCGGTCCCCCTTGGGGAGGGCAACCGACTGCTCCGTTTCCAGGGCACGACGCCGGACCCGGCCTCCCTGGCCCGCTGGCCCGTTCTGGGAGCCGGGCAGGAGGTGACGCTGGGACAGGTGGCGGAGGTGGCCCGTGGTCGCAGGAAGGCGGACCGGGCGGTCCGTTATCAGGGCAAACCCGCGGTGTTGCTGACCGTGACCAAACGTCCCGGAGTCAACTCCCTGGAACTCACCCGGACGATCAGCGACTACCTGGAGCAACGCAACGCCCTGCGGCCTCAAACCGGGGTGGCCACCCTGCTGGCGGATGACCAGACCTCCCTGGTGAAAAACGCCCTGTCGGTCATGGAGAGCAACGCCCTGATGGGTCTGGGCATGGTGTTCCTGACCACCTGGATCTTTTTGGGGTTGCGCATCTCCATTCTGGTCAGTTTGGGGGTGCCTTTCGCCCTGGCGGGCACGTTCCTCTTTTTGTACGCCTTTGGTCACACCATGAACGTCATGGCCCTGTTGGGGGTGGTCATCGCCCTGGGCATGCTGGTGGATGACGCCGTGGTCGTGGTGGAGGCCATCTCCCTGCGCCTGGACCAGGGCAACCAGGCCATAGACGCGGCGCTCCAGGGACTCCGGGAGGTGTGGATTCCGGTAGGCTCCTCCTCCCTCACCACCATGGCGGCCTTTTTGCCCCTCATGTTGCTGCCCGGCATTCTGGGGAAATTCATGCGGGAGATTCCCATGGTGGTCTCCCTGGCCCTGCTCATCAGCCTGGTGGAAGCCTTCTGGATGCTGCCCGCCCACGTGGCCGCCATGAACTGGAAAGGGCGGAACCACCCCATGCAGCGGCTGCGCGCGCGGATGATGAAAGCCATTCGCGTCGGCTACATCCGCCTGCTGATCCCCGTCCTGCGCCATCCCCGCCTGTCGTTGTCCATGGGTTTTCTGGCCATGGCGCTCGCCATCGGGGTGGTGGCGTCCGGGGTGTTGAAGGTGGACTTCTTCGCCATGGATCCCATGCCCCTGTTCTATGTCAACGTCAAGATGCCCGCCGGTTCCTCCCTGGAACGCACCCTGGCCACCACGCTGGAGGTGGAAAAACGGGTGCGGGCCGGGCTGAAACCGGAGGAGATCCGCACCGTCCTCCCCTATGCCGGCCAGATGATGACCGACACCTCTCCCTATTTTGGTGACCGTTACGGCCAGATCCTCATCAGCCTGCTGCCGGACAACGGCGGGCGTCGTCCGGTGGCTGAGATCATCGCGGGGATGCGGGAGAGGGTGCTGGCCACCCCCGGGCCGGAGAACATCACGTTTCTGCCCATGTCCGGTGGCCCCCCGGTGACCAAGCCGGTGAGCGTCAAGGTGCGGGGCAACGATCTGGAGGAGCTGCGCCTCGCCGCCGGAGAGATCGGGAAAATCCTGGCCGCCATGCCGGAAGTGAGCGACATCACGGACAATTTCGCCATGGGAAGCCGGGAACTGGTGCTGCGTCCGGAAGGGGACGCCCTGTCGCGCGCCGGTCTCTCCCCCGCGGCTCTGGCCCGCCTGACCCGCCTGCTGGGCGACGGGGAGATCGGGGCGACCTTTCAGCATCAGGGGGAGCAGGTCAAGGTCAGGATTCTCGCCACCCGGTCCTCCGGTCTGACCGGGGTGGATGGCATCCTCAACCTCCCCGTGGCCCTGCCGGGTGGCGCCATCACCACCCTGGCCACCCTGACGACACCCGAAACCCGTCAGGGGGTGGATACCATCCACCACTACAACTTCCGCCGGGCCATCACCGTGGAGGCCAATCTGGACCGGGCGCGCCTGGATGTGGTGACCGCCAACGAGCGGCTCAAAAAGGGGTGGGCTGGCATCCAAAGCCGCTTTCCGGGGGTGGATCTGGATTTTTCCGGCATTCTGGATGACATCCACGAGTCCGTGGATGCGATTCTGTTGTTGTTTTTGTTCGGGTTTGGGTTGTTGTATCTGATTCTGGGTACGCAATTCCGGAGTTACTTTCAGCCGTTGTTGATTCTCA
>JADGCR010000301.1 GCA_015228895.1 Magnetococcales bacterium | reverse complement strand
CACCGATGAATTCATCGATGGTGCCATTGTATTTGATGATTATTTCAGTCATTTTTTCCAGATAAAGATTAATGATGCGCACCACATTTTCCGGTGGCAGCTTTTCGCTGATGGCGGTGAAGCCCCGCAAATCGGACATCATGATGGTGACCACCCGTTTCTCGCCCCCCAGATGGAGACCCTGGGGGGTGTCCAGGATGCTGTTGACCACCTCGTCGGAGAGATAGCGGCCAAAGGTGTTGCGAATGAACTGGTTTTGAACGGCCAGTTTCTCCTGACTCACCTGCAGGGCGTTGAAAGCCTCGTCCCGTTGCAACAGGTTGATGTAGCTTTGGGAGTGGTAGCGGACCCGGGCCAGCAGTTCCAGGGACTGGAAGGGTTTGACCATGTAGTCGTTGGCGCCCGCCAGAAAGGCGTCCACCTTGGCGATGACCTCCTCGGTTCCGGTGAGGACGATGATGGGAATCCGCTGCGTGGCGGGGGTGCCGCGAAACCGGGCGACCAGGGTCAAACCGTCGATCCCCGGCATGACCAGATCCTGCAGGATCACCGTGGGGTGGAGCGACAGGGCCATCTCCATGGCGAACTCGGGATTCTGGCAGAAATGGAACTCGATATCCGGTTCCGTGGCCAGGGCGCGTTTGACGAACTGGCCAATGATGTGTTGGTCGTCCACCAGCAGGACATGGATGGTATGCCGGGTCAGGGCGAAAGGGGGCATGTTCATGGCTGACGGATCATCGGTCGACCATCATCCTGAGTGACTTGCGCTGCCAACGATTCAACTCCTTGCAATCCAACGAGGCGGATGGAAACTATGGGTGCGGTGCCACCATGGAACGGATCGTCCGGGCGGTGGCGCCCGGCACACCCAGCGCGTCCAGCATGGCGGGAGGGGCGCGGATGCCGTAGGCCATGCCCCCCAGGCCCACGACCAGCAGCACCATCCACACCATCAGCCTGGCACTGCTGACGATGATCTTCAAAAAGCCGAACAACACCAGGCCGCCCCCACCAATGAGGACCAGCCAGGAGACCCACTCCGGTTGCACAGTCATGTTCATCAGGCTTCCTGTTGCACGATACGGCTGACATCCAGCAACAGGATATCCCGCTCCTGCTGGCTGCCCTCCTCCTGGTAGCGACCGATGGCCTGCACGAAATCGCGCTCCCCCCCGGTTCCGCCAACCGGGATATTGGGTTCGATGTGCCGCAGCCGACTGAAAAAGTTGATGTCGTCCACCGCCAGGGCGAACAGGTCGTCATCCACATTGAAAACAATGGCGTACTCCAGAAGATACTGGCGTATCTGTCCGGAAATGCCGTCAAACAGCTCGATCAGCCGGGACAGGACCCCCTGTTCGGTGAGGCGCATCAGCTCCCGCGCCTCCTGGATGCGCCCGTTCTGGAGCATGGAGGCCGCCTGCACCGCCACCTGATGGATCTGCTGATGGGGATCGTTGAACCGCTTCATGTAGGCGTTCAGGTTGAGGTTGTCGCTCTGAAAGGTGTCATACCACTTGCCGAAGGCGCACTTGTGGGGATCGGTCTGCACGGTGATGGGCTGGTTGCCCACCACCTCATGCTTCAATTTGTTGAGCCAATTGATATGGTCCTGCTTGCGCAGGGCCATGGTTTGCAGCAGATCATCGGTCTCCTGCATGCGGGGCGTTTCCCCGAAACAGACCCGCAGATCGAACAGGGGAATGCCGTGTCCCTGGAACGGGATCACCCCGCGCATCTGGGCCGGCATGTAAGGCACCGAGATGTGTTCCGGCACGTCCATGACCGCGACCACGTTGAGGTGCGGCACGCCGTACTGGCTGTGATTGGCGGTAAAAACCAGGTACTCGGTATCCAACGAAAAATCAATCGACATCGGCGTCCCCTCCCCCCTCCAGGCCAAATGAACAGACGATCAGGTTCACAGCATGACGGAAAATCATCCGGTTTTCCAGAAACATTTTGCCCTTCCCAGGCAACAAACGCAAAACGGGAGGTGGCGGGAGTGGCAATGCAGTCCGGCTCCCCGATTGTTTCCAACTCATCCACGATCACCTGCATCACCATGAACAGGGAGGGCAATGTCATTTCAACAACGGGACAACAAGCAGAGCCCCAGAATCAAGCTGGTTGACAAAAACAGCCAAAATCCCACCTGATAAAACCGCAACGGATTTTCGGCAAGGATCCCGGGGGCGCGGTCTGCAAAAACCCATGCAAGGCAGTGCCTGGCAAGATCGGCTAACCTGTGCCTGGATGCATAGTGCGCCGACGGCAGGGTGCTTGTCCCGTCGCATCGGCGGGACGAGACAGGAAGACCATTCATTTCGTTGATGAATGCGATTCAGCATCAAAAAAGAGGTAAAAAACGATTGACTTACACAACAAATAGTGGATAATTCCACCCTCCGATCAACGCGCAGAGGGTGGACCATTGGGCTTCTGGACTGGAAAACAGATTGTGCTCGGCATTGGAGGCGGCATCGCCGCCTACAAGAGCCTGGAGATCATCCGGCGTCTCAGGGAGGGAGGCGCGGTGGTCATTCCGGTGCCCACCCCCGCCGGACTCCGCTTTGTCACCGAACTCACCCTCCAGTCCCTCGCGGGAGGGCCGGTGCATGGGGAGCTGCTCCAGCCCCGCCCCGGCGAGATGGATCACATCCGTCTGGCCAGGGAGGCGGATCTGGTCATCATCGCCCCGACCACCGCCGATCTGATGGCCCGCATGGCCACGGGCCAGGCGGATGATCTGCTGACCGCGTTGCTGCTGGCGCGTCGTGGTCCCACCCTGGCGGCCCCGGCGATGAATCCCGCCATGTGGAGCCATCCGGCGACCCGGCGCAATCTGGCGCGACTGCGAGAGGACGGAGTGCATTTCATCGGACCGGAGAGCGGCTCCATGGCGTGTGGCGAGCAGGGCGAGGGACGCATGGCGGAACCCGCCACCATTCTGGAAGCCGCCCGGCGGGTGCTCACCCCGAAAATCCTGGCGGGACGGCGCCTCCTGATCACCGCCGGTCCCACCCGTGAAGAGTTGGACCCGGTGCGCTTCCTGACCAACCACTCCTCCGGGAAGATGGGTTGGGAGACCGCCCTGGCGGCGTTG
>JADGCR010000300.1 GCA_015228895.1 Magnetococcales bacterium | reverse complement strand
GACGAGCAGCGCCTTGCCCTTGATCTCCTCCCCCTGCCACATGGGAAAGGGCAAGGGGAGGGGAACGGTTTTGCGGTTGGTTCTGTCGGGGTGGTGGCGGGCCTCGTGCAGCGGCCACCCCTCCGCGAAGCGGGCCGTGGTCAGATAGAGCAGGCTGAGGTTCCACATGGCGTCGGCGAAAGCGGGCTGGAGGCGCATGGCCTCCAGGGAGAGGGCCTCGGATTCGGCGAACCGTCGGGTCTCCTTCAGGAGCAGGGCGAGGTTGTTGCAGGCCGCGGCCAGGGATGGGTTGTGGCGCAGCGCCTGGCGAAAGGCGGCCTCGGCTGCGGGGTACTGTTTTTGTTTCACCCGGAGCACTCCCAGGTTGTAATGGGCGTCGGCGCACTCCGGCTGGAGGGACAGGAGGGTGGCGAAGGCGTTCCCGGCCTCCTCGAAGCGTCCCAGTTCGGTCAGAACCACCCCCAGATTGAGGTTGCTTCCCACATGGTCCGGATGGGTCCGGAGGGTTTGGCGGTAGACGGCTTCGGCCTCCGGCAGACGGTGCCGCTCCTTCAGGAGGGTGCCCAGGTTGTAACCGGCCTCCACATGATCCGGTTGGCACAGGAGTCCCCGGCGGTAGCTGGCCTCGGCTTCTGGCAACGCCCCTTGCCGGTTCAGCACGCAGCCCAGATTGTACCAGGTTTCCCCATCCTCCGGCTGGAGCGCCAGGGCCTGGCGCAGGGCGGACGCGGCTTCGTCCAGGCGGTTCTCCCTGGACAACAGCACCCCCAGATTGCGGTGGGCTGCGGCATGGTCCGGTTGGCTGCGCAGGGCCTGCCGGAAGAGGGCTTCCGCCCGGGCGGCGCGTTTTTGTCCGGTCAGGAGCACGCCCAGATTGTTGCAGGCTTCCCCATGGTCCGGCTGGAGCGCGATGGCCCGGGTGAAGGCCGCCTCGGCCTCCTGGTCGCGGTTTTGGGCGAGGAGCAGTTTACCCAGGTTGGTGAGGGCCTCCACATGGTGGGGTTGCAGGCGCAGGGTGGCTTGAAACGCCTCCTCCGCCTCGGTGAACCGTTTTTTCGCGCACAGGAGGGCGCCCAGGTTGTTGTGGGCCGCGGCCAACGCCGGGTCGAGGCGCATGGCCTGGCGGAACGCGCTTTCCGCCTCGTCGAGGCGTTGGCGGGTTTGCCGGAGAAATCCCAGATTGTTCCAGGCTCCCGCATGACCGGGTTGGAGGGAGATGGCCCGGTGCAGCAGGGTTTCCGCCTCGTCGAACCGTTGCGCGCGGGTGAGGAGCACCCCCAGATTGTTGCAGGCTTCCCCATGGTCGGGCTGGAGGTTCAGGCAGTGCCGATAGGCGCTGATGGCTTCCGGGAGCCGTTGTCGTTCGGCCAGCAGCAGGCCCAGATTGTAATGTCCGGGGGCGAAGTCGGGTTGAATGGCCACGGCCTTGCGCAAGACGGTTTCCGCCTCGTCGAACCGTTGTTGTCGGGTCAGCAGCAGGCCCAGGTTGTTGAGGAGTTCCCGGTTTTCCGGTTGGAGGGTGAGGGCCTGCTGCCAGCAGGCTTTGGCCTGATCCATCTCCCCCAACCCCAGGTGACAGGCGGCGGCCAGATTCAGCCAATCGGGATCGGGTGGGGCGTCGGCATGAACCCGCCCGATCTGGTCGAGGGCCTGACGCCAGTTTCCCTGGGTGTAGAGGTAAAACGGGTCGTCCTGATCACGCGTCATTTTGAGGGTTCATTCATGAGCTGTGCAAGGGCCTTGCCGGTTCTGGCGAGTTCCCCGCGCAGGCGGTCGGAGATGGCCTGCCGGGTCTGGGCCGCCCCCAGACTGAAGCGCAGCCATTCGGTGCGGTTGCCGATCAGGTTGACGCCCCCTCCCGCAAAGATGCCATGCAGGTGGGGGTTGGAGAGCAGGTAATCGTGCACGCCACGGTGGACATCCCGGGCCAGACCATAGGGATAACCAAGAAACGGGATCAGTTCGATGCCCTGCTGGCGCCAGAAGGCCCCGTTTCGTTCCACGGTCCGGACCACCTCCTGATGGTTCAGGGAGGAGAGGACGCTGTGGGTATAGGTGTGGTTGGCGATCTCCCACCCCTCCTGTTGCAGTTGTCTGATCTGTTCCACATTCATGTGGGCGCGCAAATCCGCCGGATCGCCCCGACACTCCGCATAGACCCGCTCGATGGTCCTTTCCATCACGTTGGCCTGATAGAACTCTTTGGTCTGATTGAACAACTCCTGGGGGTCGTCGCTCCAGGGGGGACCGGGGAGCGCCCGTCTGAGGGCCGCGGCCAGCTGGCCGCTCAAGCCGGTCCCGGTCAGGATGGCGGCCAGAACGCGGTAGAGCACCCCACCTTGCGCGAAGGCGGCGTTGACGAAAACCGTGGGTCGAATGCCCCGCGCCCGCAACAGGGGGTGGGCCACCGCGAGATTGTTGACAAAGCCGTCATCGAAGGTGACGACAAAACAGGGACGCCGCGGCCCGTCCCCCCGTGCCCACAAACCGGGCACCTCGCTCAAGGGGAGGGGGGTCATGGACTCCGCCAGGATATCCATCTGGGTGGCGAACCGGGCCGCGGTCACGGACCCTTTGCGATAATATCTCTCCCACTCCTGGAGGGCCTCCGGTTCCACGACGCTGTGGTAGAGGAGGATGTAGACCCCGGGGGGCAGCGCCGGGCTTTTGCCGAAAGCGGGGTGGAGCCGTCTGGCCTGGCGTCGCCAGAAGGAGAGGGGAGGAGGCTCCGGGGGAAACGACTCCACGGCGGGTTGCAACACCGGCCAGACCCGTCCATCGTGACGCGCCGGGATTTCTGGTTGGAAAGCCGTTTTCATGGGTGCGGGTCACTCCAGGCGCAGTATGCGACGGACTTTTCCCATGAACCGGGAACGTTGCCATCCCAACCAGAGTTTCCTCAGTCCGGTCCAGCCGTCGGCGGGCGGGAAGCCGGGCTGCTTCCCTTTGGGCGCGCCATCGTCGCAACCGCGACACAGGGTCATGTTCCGGTCCCTTGCCGCCAGTCTGCGCCGATAGTCCCGCAGCAGGGGGGTATTGAACGCCTCCGCCAGGCTCTGGGTGCGGACGTCCCCCCCGGTCACCTCGAATTTCCAGTCCATGTTGCACAACA
>JADGCR010000002.1 GCA_015228895.1 Magnetococcales bacterium | reverse complement strand
TCCGATAGGCCAGATTCTCTCCTATGCGCCCCCCATAGCGCACGCTGGCCTCCGTCCCATCCAGGCTGCCATGAGCAAGAGTCACCACCCCCCCTTGGGTTTGGGTGGCGGATTTGGTGATGATGTTGATCACCCCGTTGACGGCGTTGGCGCCCCACACCGTCCCCCCCGGTCCCCGGATCACCTCGATGCGCTCCACGTCCTCCAGCAACACGTCCTGAAGGTTCCAGTTCACCCCGGCGAACAACGGGGTGTAGAGGGTGCGTCCATCCATGAGCACCAGCAGCTTGTTGGAAAATTGCGCGTTGAACCCCCGTGACGTGATCGCCCAGTTGTGGGCGTTGATGCGCGCCACCTCCAGGCCGGGGACCAGGCGCAACAGTTCGGGAATGGAGGTCATGCCGGAACGGCGGATCTCCTCCTGATCGATCACCGTGACCGCGGCGGTGGTGTCCAGCAGTTTCTGCTCCTTGCGGGCCACGGAGGTCAAGCGCACCTCCGCCAGTTCCTTGAACTCCATGTTCAACAATTTTTCCATCTGCGCCAGCTGTTCCGCCTCGTGACTGGCCGACCAGCCGTTCCAGGGAGAGGTCATCAGGAGCGCCAATAAAAAATATCGATCGAAAAACCATTTTTTTTTCATTGAGAGCGCCTCTCGCACAGTTTCATGTAACCTGACATTCATGTTACAAGGATTGGGTGCAGTCAACACGCAAAAAAATGGACCTCTTTTGGAAAATTCTCTCTCCTGCGAAACATTGGAACGGATCCCTCATGAAGCAAACTCTGGATACTCTGTGTGTCACCACCCTGCGCATGCTGGCTGCGGACATGGTGGAACAGGCCCAATCCGGTCATCCCGGCATGCCACTGGGAGCGGCCCCCATGGCTTATGTCCTGTGGAGCCGGTTCCTGAAACACGATCCGACCAACCCCCACTGGCCGGACCGGGACCGATTCATTCTGTCGGCGGGTCATGGGTCGGCGCTGCTGTACGCCCTGCTGCATCTGTCGGGTTACGATCTCCCTCTGGAGGAGTTGCAACGGTTCCGCCAATGGGATTCACGCACGCCGGGTCATCCCGAACACGGTCTGACGCCGGGGGTGGAGACCTCCACCGGGCCTTTGGGACAGGGTTTGGCCATGGGGGTGGGCATGGCCATGGCCGAAAGGCGGTTGGCCGCGGAGTTCAATCCGTCTGCAGGGACGCCGGTGGTGGACCACCATGTATTCGCCATCGTCTCGGACGGGGATCTGATGGAGGGGGTGGCCGGGGAGGCCGCCTCCCTGGCGGGGCATCTGGGCCTGGGGAAACTGATCGTCCTGTATGACGACAACCGGATCTCCATCGAGGGGAGCACGGATTTGACCTTTACGGAAAATGTCGAGGCCCGTTTCCGCGCCCTGGGGTGGCACACCATCGGGGTGGAGGACGGGGAGGATCTGGAGGCCATCGGGGCGGCCATCGGGGCGGGCCTGGCCGAGAGGCAACGGCCAACCCTGATCCGGGTGCGCACCCGGATCGGTTTCGGCACGCCGTTGGCCAACACGTCGGCGGTGCATGGTTCCCCGTTGGGTCCGGCGCGCATGGAGGCCACACGGGCGCATTTCAACTGGCCCGGGGAGACGTTTCACGTCCCGCCGGAGGCGCGGAACCACTTTGCCCATCAGGTGGGGCCGGGTCGGGAGAGGATGCGCCAGTGGGAAGCCCGCGTGGACGCGCTGGAGCAGGCCGGGGAGTTGCGGGCCCGTCTGCGGGGGGCGTTGCCGGAGGGATGGGATCGGTCCTTGATGGGGCTGACCTTTCCCCCGGAAAAGCCGGTGGCGACCCGAGCGGTTTCCGGCATGGCCATCAACGCCATCGCGCGGGATCTGCCCGCCCTGACGGGTGGTTCGGCGGACCTGGCCCCTTCCAACAACACCCACATTCAAAATGGTGGGGAGCGGAACATCCATTTCGGGGTGCGGGAGCACGCCATGGCGGCGGCGGTCAACGGCATGGCGCTGCATGGTGGTCTGTTGCCGTATTGCGCCACGTTTCTGGTCTTTTCGGATTACATGCGGGGTGCCATGCGCCTGTCGGCCCTGATGGGCACCAAGGTGATCTATATCCTGACCCACGACAGTGTGGCGGTGGGAGAGGATGGGCCGACCCATCAGCCCATCGAGCAGCTGGCCGGTCTGCGCGCCCTGCCCGGTTTGACGGTGATGCGTCCGGCGGACGCCAACGAGACCGTCGCCTGCTGGCGTCTGGCGGTGACGGGGTCCGGACCGGTCGCGTTGATTCTGTCCCGTCAGAACCTGCCGATCCTGCCGGTCAATCTGGCGGGGGTGGGCCGCGGGGCCTATGTGGTCGCGGGAGGTGACGACGTGCCGGAGATCCTGTTGCTGGCCACCGGCAGCGAAGTGCATCTGGCGTTGGCGGCCAGGGAGCAACTGATGATGCGGGGGCATCGGGCGCAGGTGGTCTCCATGCCGTCATGGGAGTTGTTCGGGCAGCAGTCCGCCGCCTATCGGGAACAGGTGCTGCCCTCCGGGGTCAAGGCCCGCCTGGCCATCGAGGCCGGCTCATCCATGGGTTGGCATCGTTGGGTCGGGGATGGGGGGGAGGTCGTCGCCATCGATCGTTTCGGCGCCTCCGCACCCGGAGAGCGGGTTTTGCGGGAGCTGGGCTTTTCCGTGGAAGCGGTCACCGCCCGCGCCTTGAAGCTGCTGGGCGAGAGCTAAAAAAAAAGGGGGGGAGTTGGCTCCCCCCCTGGATGAAAAAAAATCAGCCCGCGCTTTTGGAGGCTTTGGAGGCGTATTCCTGCTTGCCGTACTTCTGCATGAACCGCTCGACCCGACCGGCGGTGTCCACCAGTTTGTGCTTGCCGGTATAAAAAGGGTGACAGTTGGAGCAGACGCCCAAGGTCAGATTCGCGCCGGTGGAGCGGGTCTGGATGACATGGCCGCAACCGATGCAGGTGTAGGTGACGTCTTTGTATTGGGGATGAATGTCATTCTTCATGGTGGTGGTTCCTTGCTCGTCAATTGTTCATGCTGGCGAAAAATTCTTCATTATTCTTGGTGGCTTTGATTTTGTCCAGGAGAAACGACATGGAATCCTGAGGCCCCATGGGCAGCAGAATGCGCCGCAGGACCCACAGCTTGCTCAGATCATCCTTGTCGATGAGCAGTTCCTCCTTGCGGGTGGAGGACTTGGCGATGTCGATGGCGGGGAAGATGCGCCGTTCCACCAGCTTGCGGTCCAGACTCACCTCCATGTTGCCCGTGCCCTTGAACTCTTCGAAAATCACCTCGTCCATGCGCGAGCCGGTCTCCACCAGGGCGGTGGCGATGATGGTCAGCGACCCGCCCTCCTCCACATTGCGCGCCGCGCCGAAGAACCGTTTGGGACGTTGCAGGGCGTTGGCGTCGATACCGCCGGAAAGCACCTTGCCGGAGGAGGGGGCCACCGTGTTGTAGGCGCGGGCCAGACGGGTGATGGAGTCCAGCAGGATCACCACGTCCCGTTTGTGTTCCACCAGCCGTTTGGCCTTCTCGATGACCATCTCCGCGACCTGCACATGGCGGGTGGCGGGTTCGTCGAAGGTGGAAGAGACCACCTCCCCCCTGACGGAACGCTTCATGTCCGTCACCTCTTCCGGCCGCTCGTCGATCAACAACACCTGCAGGATCACTTCCGGGTGGTTCTCGGCGATGGCGTGGGCGATGCTCTGCATCAGCATGGTCTTGCCGGTGCGGGGCTGGGCCACGATCAGGCCCCGCTGCCCCTTGCCGATGGGACACAACAGATCGATGACCCGGGTGCCGGCATCCTTGTTGGAGGAGCCGTCGGGCAGTTCCATCACCAGACGCTTGTCCGGGTACAAAGGGGTCAGGTTGTCGAAATTGATTTTGTTGCGGGCCTTGATGGGGTCCTCGTAGTTGATCTTCTCCACCCGCAACAGGGCGAAATACCGTTCGCTCTCCTTGGGAGAGCGGATCTGTCCCTCCACCACGTCCCCGGTGCGGAGTCCGAAACGGCGGATCTGGGAGGGGGAGACATAGATGTCGTCCGGGCCGGGCAGGTAATTGGTATCCGGCGCCCTGAGAAAGCCAAAGCCGTCCTGCAACACCTCCAGCACCCCTTCCGCGTAGATCTGGGCGTTGTTGTTGACGCTTTCCGCCTTGAGAATGGCATAGATCAACTCCTGCTTCCGCATCCCCATCAGCCCTTCCACATTGAGCGTGGAGGCCATTTCGGACAAGACGGTCACTGGCAGGGCTTTCAGATCGCTGAGATGGGTGATGGCACTTTTTTCGATTTTTGTCGACATGGCAGGCGTCTGGTCAGATGGAGGAGGATCCTTGCGGCTGGACGAAGACGGCGCGGCTTCGTCGTCAACCGGGATCAAGACGGGTTCGGCCTCCAGGGAGGCGGAAACAGGGGCGGTCGGTGAGAGGATACGTTTTTTAGGCATTCTGGCAGATAGTTTCGTTGGGTTTTAGTTAGGTTCGTAGCAGACGTATCGCCACATGGCGAAGGCGTCACCAAAGGCAATGGAGGCTTCACGATTACGGCATAATGGCAATTACGCGGATGTTGCTACGATAACGCAGTCACTTTATTTGGGAGTCTGGTCGATCGGATCGATCTGATGAGCGGACGATCTGACGAATCTGCAGCCTGTAATCGCAGGCCAGCTTGTGTCAAACTATACGGTTTGTTGAGGAAAGTCAACCATAAAATTCATTGGCTGGAGAAAATATCCCACCGGGTGGGCCAGGCCCGTGGTGAACGGCCATCCAGGCAGCGACTTCGCAGGTCGAGCCACAGACGTTCGGCCTGCGAGACCGTGCTGGCCCAGTCGTGGCTGTTGTCGATCACCCAATGGGCCAGTCGGCATTTTTCCGCTTCCGGCAGCTGTTGCTCCATGACCTTTTCCTGGATGGACGCGGACATGCCGGTCCGGCTTTGCAGACGTTCCCATTGCCGCTCCTTGCAGGCCACGACCACGATCAGGTCGCACAAGGAACCGGCGCCGGTTTCCAGCAGCAGAGGGATCTCCAGGGCCGCGATCAGGGGCGCGCCGGCGGGCTGGTCCCGCTCCCAGCGGGCCAGGGTGGCGCCCATGCTCCGATAGACCCCCGGATGCACGATGGCCTCCAGGTCGCGACGGGCCGCGGGGTCGGCGAAGACCGTTTCGGCCAGCAGGGAGCGATTCAGTCGGGGCGGGTCGGTCTCCGTCAGGAGCGCGCCGCCGAAGCGGGAGACGACGGCCTGGAGTCCGGGGGTTCCGGGCGCCAGAATCTCCCTGGCCAACTGGTCCGCGTCCAGGGTCAACGCCCCCATCTCCCCCAGCAGACGGGTGACGGAGGATTTGCCACACCCCATGGAGCCGGTGACGCCCACCACGCAGATCATGCGGAGGTCATGGATACAAAGGGGTCAACCGGCCCCAGTACCAGGCGTAGACCAGGGGACCGAAGTAGAGATATCCCCAGGCGCCGAGGGCCAGATAGGGTCCGAAGGGGATGGGCAGGGAGCGGTCGCGACCGGAGACCAGGATCCAGGCGATGCCCACCACACTCCCCAGGATGGCCGCGGCGAAGATGGTGAAGGGGAGCGCCTGCCAGCCCAGCCAGGCCCCCAGCATGGCGGTGAGCTTGACATCGCCGAGTCCCATCCCGTCCTTGCCGGAGCATTTCTTGAAGAGCCAGCCGAACAGCCACAGCCCCCCGCCTCCCACACCCGCACCCAGCAAGGCGTTCTGCCAGGTGGCCAAGGGGGGTCCGAACCAGGGGGCGACGGTCAGCAGCAGGCCGACGAGAATGCCCGGCAGGGTGATGACATCCGGAAGGATGTAGTGTTCCAGATCGATGGCGGTCAGCACCACCAGGGCGTAACCCAGCACCAGCAGGGCGATCCCGGTTGGGGTGACGCCGAATTTGTGCAGGGTGGCCAGGGTCAGCAACGCCGTGAGCAGCTCCACGATGGGGTAGACGGGGGAGATGGGGGCGGAGCAGTGACGACAGCGCCCCTTGAGCCACAGCCAGCTGAGCAGCGGCACGTTGTCATGCCAGGGAATGTCCTGATTGCAGGAGGTGCAGTGGGAGTGGGGAAAGACGATGTTCTCCTCCTGAGGGATGCGGTGGATGCAGACATTCAAGAAGCTGCCCCAGATCAGGCCGAGGAGGAACAACAGCGCCAAAAGGTCCCAGGTCATGAGCATGGTTTCCTTGATGAATGGGATGGATTGCCAGAGGGTACGTTACAGCCCGACGTGTTTTTTGACAATGCCGCATGAAGGCCGCCCGGTTGACGGGCGACGCCCCCGGACCTCCCGCACGTCGCGGAAGGCGTCAGCGGATCGGCCCGCCTCACTGGATCCCCAGCTTGGCCAGGCGATAGCGGAAGGTGCGGAAGCTCATGCCCAGCAACTCCGCGGCACGGGTCTTGGAGCCGTTGCCCAGGACCAGGGCCTGCTCCATGGCCTGGGATTCCACCCGGGCCAAATGGGCTTCCAGATCCAGGCCGTTCTCCGGCAACGAAAACGACGCGGAACCGATCACGGCGGGATGGCGCACCCGGGGGGGCAGGAGATCCACCTCCACCCGTCCCCCCACCGTCAACGCCACCGCCCCCTCCACCAAATTCTCCAACTCCCGGATATTGCCTGGAAAAGCGTAACGCATCAAACACGCCATCACCTCCGGGGAGAGACCGGTAATGGAAAGGGCGTAACGACGGGCGTACTTTTCCACAAAACGGGCGGCCAGCAGGGGAATGTCCTCGCGCCGTTCCCTGAGGGGGGGCAGATGGAGATGCACCACATTCACCCGGTACAACAGATCCTCCCGAAAACGACCGCTGGCGCAATCCTCCGGCAGATTCCGGTTGGTGGCGGTCAACAGGCGCACATCCACCGACCGCTCCCCGGACCCCCCCACAGGACGCACGCACCGCTCCTGCAACACCCGCAACAACTTGGCCTGCAACGACAGGGGGGTTTCGCCAATCTCGTCCAGCAACAGGGTTCCGTGATCCGCCTCGACGAACATGCCGGGCCGATGGGACGCCGCTCCGGTAAAGGCCCCCTTCACATGGCCGAAAAGTTCGCTCTCGATGAGGGTCTCCGGCACGGCGGCGCAGTTGAGGGCCACGAAAGGCCCCTGGGCGCGACCGCTGTTGGCGTGAATGTAGCGGGCGATCAGCTCCTTGCCGGTCCCGGACTCCCCGGTGATCAACACCGACGCATCCGTGCGCGCCGCCCGGCGCGCCAACTCCAGCACCCGCCGCATCTCCGGGGCGATGCCGATGATCCCCTCCCCCGCCTCCCGCTCCACCACCACCTGGCGCAAACGGACGTTCTCCCGCTTCAAGGCCCCCTGTTCCAGACCGCGGGAGAGGGCCAGATGGAGATCCTCCATGGAGAAGGGTTTTTCCAGATAGTCGAACGCCCCCTCCTTCATGGCCGTCACCGCCGTGGCCGCCGAGGCGAAGGCGGTCATGAGCAGCGCGGGCCGTTCCGGCGCCAGCGCCTTGGCGCGCCGCAACAGCTCCAGACCGCTGAGATCCGGCAGACGGAGATCCGTCAGCAACAGATCCCAATGCCTCCGCTCCAGAATCTCCAACGCCTCGGCGCCATTGGCCGCGGGGATCGGGTGATGCCCGGCCTCCTCCAGCGCCAGGCAGAGGAGCTCCCGCAGATTCCTCTCATCGTCACAAACCAGAATTGCCGCCATCTCCCGCCTCGAAATCCAGTTCCACCTGCAACCCCCCCCGCGGTCCGTTCCTGAACCCCAAACGTCCCCCGTTGGATAAAACCAGATGATGCACCACCGCCAACCCCAGACCGGACCCCCCCGCCCGGGTGGAGAAAAACGGCTCGATCACCCTGGGCAACAGCTCCGGGTCCACGCCGGGCCCGTCATCGCCCACCATCACCTCCACACGGTTTCGCGTCGCCCGCGCCGCGACCAGCACCTTGCCCCCCCGGCCGGTGGCCTGCATGGCGTTGAGCAGCAGATTCCAGAAAATCTGCCGCAGGTGTCCAGGGTCGCAACGGACGCCCCCGACCCCGGCGGGAAGGTCCAACAGCAGGCGCCGTGTCTCCCAACGGGGATCCACCTGGATCTGCTCGGCCATTTCCGCCAGAAAACGCGCCAGCGCCACCACCTGACGCTCTGGCCGGGCGGGGCGGGAAAACAGGAGAAAGTCCCCCGTCAACTGCTTCAGCCGGGTGACCTCCTCCCGGATGATGGTGACAAAACGCCGCTCCTTCTGATCCCGGGGGGAGAACATCTGGGCGGCGGACAAGATCGACGCCAGCGGATTGCGGATCTCGTGGGCCATGCCCGCCGCCATGCGGCCCGTCAGGGCCATCTTTTCCCGGTCCGCCAACTCCCGTTCCAGACGCTTCATGGGGGAGAGATCCCGAATCACCAGCAAGGCGCCGATCCGCTCCTGGTGACGATTGTACAGGAAAGAAACATTCAACCCCCAGATCAGATCGTCGCGGGGAATCTCCACATAGACCTCCTCCCCGCCCGCCTGATCCACCGCCCACTGGAACTCCGGCAGCAGCGCCCGCAGGGGATGGCCCAGCATGGTGGGGGCGCCGGACCCCATCAGCTCCCGCAGCCCCGGATTGACGGCGCGGATGATGCCCTGATTGTTCACGGAGATCAATCCGTAAGGCAGCGCGGAGACAATCTGCTCATGGAGGGCGGCCAGGTCCGCCAGGCTGTCGGTTTGCCGGTCAAAGGCCTGTTGCAGGCTGGCGACCCGATAGGCCAGGGCCCCCCCAAGCAGGGCGGTGAGAAAATTGGCGCTCCCATGCAACAACAGCCCCCGCAACAGGACCGGCGCCGGTTCCACGGGCATTTTCAACAGCAGGGTGGTCAAGGAGAGGGCGCCGGCGGAAAAGATCAGGATCATGCCCGCGGTCAGCAGGGCCTCCCGGCGTCCCAGCAGCAGGGCCGCGTTCAGGGTGACCAGGTTGTTCAGGAACAGAAACGGGCTGTTGAAACTCCCGGTGAGAATCACCAGGATCACCACCAGCAAAGGGTCCAGGGCGCATTGAATCCGGGTCAGCAGCTCCAGGTTGCGGCCATTCTTCAACCACCACAGGTGGCCCAGGGTCAAAAGAAACAACAGGGCGACGAACAGGGGCAACGACAGGCCCGCGTAGGCGTAGCGCTCCAGATCCGTGACGGAGGCGCGCACGACGAAGTACAGCAATCCGAAAATGATCAGAAAGCGCGGCCAGATCAGCCGGGTGAGCTGCCGCAGGCGCAGATGTTCCGGCGAGGCGACCAATCAGCTCACCACCGAACCCATCTGGAAGATGGGCAGATACATGGCGACCACCAGACCGCCGATGAGCACCCCCAGAATGACCAGGATCATGGGTTCCAGCAGGGCGGTCAGGTTGTCCACCGCCCGGTCCACCTCGGCTTCATAGAAATCCGCGACCTTTTCCAGCATGACTTCCAGATTGCCCGTGGACTCGCCGATGCCGATCATCTGGGTCACCATGGGGGGAAAGATCCCGGACGAGGCCAAGGGCTCGGTCAGGGTCCGCCCCTCGGAGATGGAGGAGCGGGCGTTCATCACCGCCTCTTCCACGATCTTGTTGCCGGCGGTGCGGGCCACATTCTCCAGGCTGTCGAGGATCGGGGTCCCGGCGGCGATCATGGTGCCAAAGGTGCGGGCGAAGCGGGCCACGGAGGATTTGCGCAGAATCATGCCGAACACCGGCAGCTTCAGGGCCAGCTTGTCCATCTGGTAGTGAAACCGTTTGTTGGTTTTGTACATCCTGGAAAAAGAGTAGCTCCCCGCGCCGATGATCAGCAGCACCAGCCACCAGTTGGCCTGGGCCCACTCGGAGATGGCGATGACCACACGGGTGGGCATGGGCAGCTCCGCGCCGAACCCTTGGAACAACTCGGCGAAGGTGGGGACCACAAAGACCATCAACACCCCGGTGATGATGAACGCGATGACCAGGACCGCGATGGGATAGGTCATGGCCGACTTCACCTTGGCGCGCAGGGCGGCGGTTTTTTCCTTGTAGATGGCCAGCCGGTTCAACACGGTTTCCAGAATGCCCGACTGCTCCCCGGCCTGCACCAGGTTGATGAACAGTTCATCGAACATGGTGGGTTCCTTGGACAGGGCGTCGGTGAGGGTGGTGCCGGATTCGATGTCGGCCTTGACCCGCAGGGTCACATCCTGCAAGGTTTTGTTTTCCGCCCCTTTGGAGGCCAGATCGAAACAGGAGACCAGGGGCAGGCCGGCCCCCACCATGGTGGCCAGCTGGCGGGTGAAGACCACGACCTCCATCTCCGTGATCTTGCCGCCTTTGAGCGCCTTGCCGGCGGCTTTCTTCCTGGCGGTCGGATTTTTGAGTCCCTGACGGCGCAGTTGGGCGAGTACCGCGCCGATGTTGGCCCCTTCCATCTCCCCTTTCCGTTTTTCACCACTCTTGGAGACGGCTTCCCATTGATAGATGTCCATGTCTGCTCTCCATCACGGTAAAAAAAATTTCATTTTTGAACCATCAACCCGCGCGCCGTCGCCATTGCGCGAAACCGGACTTCAAGCGGGGCAGGACCCTGCGGGCGTCCGGACCCACCAGCACCACGGCCAGATTGTCGGGGTGCAACAGAGCCTCCGCAATCCGGGAAAGCCGCGCCGGGTCGATGGCCAGCACCTGCTCCCAGGAGTGGGAAAGGGGTTCGGCGGCATCGAACAGACGGTCGCTCACATACCGCTCGATCAGCTCCGACGGTCGGTCCAGGGAGGCGGTGAGGGAGGCGTGCCAACGGATCAGCAGCCGCTGCCACTCCTCCTGGTCCGGGGGATGGCCCACCAGGGAATGCAACTGCTCGAACAACAAAAAAAACGCCTCTTCCAGATGATCCGGGGAGAGGGTGGCCCCCACCTCCAGGAAACCGGCGTCGGAATGGGTGGTAAAGGCGGACCAGACATCATACGCCAAACCACGCCGCTCCCTGACGACGGCCTGCAAACGGGAGGAGAAGCCGTCATCCAGCAACCGGCGCAACGCCGCGATGGCGTAAAACGCCTTGTCATGGAACCCCCCGGTGCGAAAGAAAAGCGACAACGAAAACTGGGAGGTCTGGTCATCCACCGCGCTCCAATGGGGACCGGGAGGCAGAAAGGTGGGAGGAGAGGCCGGCTCCGGCTCACCCCCCGGCAGCCGGCCCAAGGTCCTGCGCGCCAGCATGAGGGCCCGGTCCCGGTCGATGGGACCACAAAACGCCACCGCCATGGAATCCCCCCGGTAGTGACGCGCCAGATAGGCCCGCAACGCCTCCACGGTGATGCGGGAGATGGACTCCCTGGTGCCGAGGACCGACCGGGCCAGAGGGTGTCCCGGCCACAGGGCGTTGCCCCCCAGCACGGCGGGGACCGCCATCTCCCCCCGATCGTTCTCGTCCTCGCGCATCTCCTCCAGGATCACCCGTCGTTCGGTTTCGATATCCGCGAGGGCGGGATGGACGAACATTTCGCAAAAATGGACAAACCCCTCCTCCAGCCACTCCGGGGGGAGGGTCAGCCAATAGGCGTTGATCTCCTGGCCCGTGGCCGCGTTCATGTCGGCGGCCATGGACTCCAGATGAGCGTGAAAGCGGGTGGGGTCCGGGATGGTGCGGGTCCCCTTGAACAGCATGTGCTCAAGAAAATGGGCCATGCCGGCCTGGTCCTCCGCCTCGAAGCGGCTCCCGGCCCGCACCATCACCGTGGCCCCGACCTCGTGGAGCCATGGCATGGGGAACACCCCCACGGTCAAACCGTTCTCCAACCGGGAGAGGTGGAACTCAGGATCAGGAATGGCTTGCGGCGGCAAAAAAAGGGACATCAGGAGATCCGATCTGGTCTGGAGAAATCAAAACGTCTCTGTCTAAAGCGGACAGGCGTCGGTCGTCAGTGGCACCACCCGCTCGGCGAACAGGGTCGCCCGGTTCCGGCGACTGGTGAAAACCACCACCGCCATACCCTGTTCCCGACCGAAGGCCGCCAGTCGCCGGGCGAAATCCGCCTCCCCGCTTTCCGAAAGAGGGGCCCCGGGCTCGTCCGCCAACAGCAACCGGGGACGCATGGCGTACAGCACCGCCACCGCCCCCCGATAGCGCTGGGAGGCAGACAACGTCCACCAGGGTCGATCCGCCAGGCCAGCCGGCAAACCGGCCAGTTCCAGCGCTCCGGCCAGCCGGTCCGACAACGCCTCCGGGGAGAGACCCGCAGAGGCGGGGGTCAGGGTGATCTCCTCTCTGGGCGTGGCGCACAAAAACCGGCTGTCGGGTTCCCGGAACAGCACCCCGATCTCCCCCACCCGCCCGGAGGGGGGAGAGAGGTCGAGATCCCGCCCCCGCCACCACACCCGCCCGGAGGTCGGCGACAGCAAACCCGCCATGACCTTGAGCAACACGGTTTTGCCACCCGCCTCGGCACCCAGCAGCGCCAGCCGCTCCCCTGGAAAAACCGACACATTCAGCGCCGCGCCTGCCGGACGGCCCCGGAAGGCGATCTCCAGGTTGACCAGCTCCATCAGGGGAACCGGAGGGGTCACGGCCCGGTCAACTCCTGCAAACGGTGTTGCAAGCGGTCGAAATAGGCTTGCGCCCGGTCCAGATGGTCCTTCTGGGCGGCCAGGGCGATCTGCAGGGCCAAGGCGCGCTCCGGTTTGGAGACCGCCCGCTCCTGCAACACCCTGGCCGCCGCGGTCACGGACTGTCTGTCCTGGGAGGCCAAAGCCTTGGCGAGCCGCTCCATGGCGACCCTGTGCTCCCCGCCACCCGACGCGGGATTGACCGGGGAGAACGGGGCGCGACGACGGGCGGTGCGGGTCAGACGACGCACCGCGTCCAGCAGGGCGCGGGCGCGGTAGGGCTTGGTCAGGAACTCATCCATGCCGGCGGCCAATCCCCGCTCCCGCTCCTCCTGCAAGGCGCCCGCGCTGATCCCCAGTATGGGGAGGCGGGCGACCTGCGGCCCAACGCCCCCCTCACGAATGATCCGGGTGGCGACGATGCCGTCCATCTCCGGCATCTGGACATCCATCAGCACCAGATCGAACGGCTCCATTTTGAGCCTGTCCAGAGCGGATACCCCATCCTCGGCCTGTTCCACCGTGTGACCCTCCTTGCGCAGGATATGGGCGGCCAGAATCCGGTTGTCCAGACCGTCATCCACCACCAGAATGCGCAGGGCGTGGGTTTTGACGGGAGCCCGGTCCATGATGGGGAGATCCGTCGTTCCGGCCACCCGGTCGGCGGCCTGACACGCCTTGAACCGGACCAGGAAATGGAACGCGCTCCCCTGGTCCACCCCTTTGCTCTCCAGCCACATCCGGCCCCGCATCAGTTCCACCAGTTGCCGGGAGATGGCGAGTCCCAGGCCAACCCCGCCAAATTTCCGGGTGGTGGAGAGATCGGCCTGACTGAAACGGTCGAAAATCAGCTCCTGTTTGTCGGGCGCCACCCCCACCCCCGTATCCGTGACGGTGAAATGGAGCAGGACGGGAAACTCCGGGTCCCACTCCGCCGTGGCCACGGACGCCATGACCCGCACCTCCCCCGCCGAGGTGAACTTGACGGCGTTGCCCACCAGATTGACCAGCACCTGTCGCAAGCGCAAGGGGTCTCCCTGGACGCACTCCGGGACCGCCCCGTCGATCTCGTGGCGCAGGCGCAATCCCTTGCCCCTGGCGGTGGCGGCCATGATTTCACCCGCCATGACCACCACCTCGCGGGGATTGAAAACCGTCTGTTCCAGCTTCAGCGCCCCGGCCTCCACCTTGGAGAAATCCAGAATGCCGTTCAGCAACGCCAGCAGGGAGTGACTGGAGCGCAGGATGATCTCGACATACTGGCGCTGTTCGGCGGACAACTCCGTGGTGGCCAACAGATCGGCCATGCCGATCACCCCGTTCATGGGACTGCGGATTTCATGGCTCATCACCGCCAGAAAAGCGCTTTTGGCCTGATTCGCCGCCTCGGCGGCCTTTCTGGCCCGATCCAGCTCCCCCACCTGTTTTTGTTCCGTGATGTCCCTGGAACTGCCCAGGGCGCCGATCACCCGCCCCTTGCGATCCATGAGCAGGGAGGCGGAGAGAAACACCGGAAACGTCGAGCCGTCCCGACGCCGCCCGGTCATCTCTCCCATGAACTTGCCCACCTTCCCGATGGTGACGAAGACGTTGCGGGCCTCCCCGGGGTCGGCGTAGAGGCGCTCCACCGATTGGCCCCGCACCTCCTCCGCCGCATACCCGTAGGTCTTTTCGGCGGCGGGATTGAAGACCACGATGCGCCGCTCCTGGTCCACGGAGACGATCATGTCCAGGGCGCTGTCGATGAGGCTGGCGACGTACTCCTCCTGGCGTCTCAGGGCCGCGTGGGATTCGCGAATGTCCTGACGCATGGCGTCCAGGGCGACGGAGAGGCGGCCCAGTTCATCCCCGGCGGGCAGGACGATGACCGACTCCAGATCGCCATGGCCCAGGGCCTTGGCGTACCGGTCCAGTTTGCGCACCGGATCGGTGACGGTTTTCGTCAGGAGGAGAGAGAGCGCCATGGCCAGAATGATGAAAATGGCCAGGGAACCCAGGGTCAGCCACCCCACGCGGGAGGCCGCCGCCTGATCGGCGCGATGGGTCAAAAGACCCACCTCCACGACCCCGATGGGTTCGGAGTCTTCCGGTTCCACCAGGACATTGACCCGGAAGATCCGCATCGAATCGGAGTCCTGCATGGCCTGGTCGGGCTGCTCCGGGGATTGGGCCACCAGCCGGCCATTCGCCCCCAGGATGCGCACGAAGCCGATATCGCTCTGGGTGCGGGTCAGGCGGTGCACATAGCCGTTCAACACCCCGTCATCCAGGGTCAGCAGGGGTTCGATGGAAAAGATGGCGGCGGCTTCCGCCAGGGAGGCCCCCTGACTTTGAATCTGCGCCCGCAACGCCCGCTGCTCCGCCGCGATGGCGCTCCAGCCCAGCAGAACCGTCATGATGCCCAACAGAACCAGCGTCGAACCGATCACCTTGACATCCAGACGCAAACCCTGCCAGATCTTCACAAACCACATACGCCCGCCCTTGATTGGTTGAATGGAGAAGCACTGCGGAGGGACGGACCGAATATAGCACAACTTCGACTCGTGACATGAAAAAATCACACAAAAATCCCCCAAACGACGGCATTCCCTTTTCAAACGGCGGGAAAAGAGGTAATTAACATAACTTACTCAAAAATCTGGCACGCCCTATTTAAGTGCCGACTCTATCAGTCACTTTAGAAGAGAAGGAGAAGCAGAGCATGGAGGACGTCGTCATCGTCGCTGCCGGACGCACCGCCATCGGCAAATTTCTGGGGACACTGGCCGGAGTACCCGCCAGCGAACTGGGAGCCGTGGTGCTCAAGGGTCTCATGGAAAAAAGCGGTCTGAAACCGGAACAGATCGACGAAGTGATTCTCGGTCAGGTCCTGACCGCCGGCGTCGGCCAGAATCCGGCCCGCCAAACCACTTTGGCCGCCGGCCTGCCCATCACCACCCCCGCCATGACCATCAACAAGGTGTGCGGCAGCGGACTCAAGGCCGTGGCCCTGGCGGCCCAGGCCATTCGTTGCGGCGACGCCAGAACCGTCATCGCCGGGGGCCAGGAGAACATGAGCGCCTCCCCCCACTCGGTGCCCAACTCCCGGTCCGGCACCAAAATGGGCGAGTGGAAACTCAACGACACCATGATCAGCGATGGCCTGTGGGACGCCTTCAACGATTATCACATGGGCGTCACCGCGGAAAACATCGCCAGGCAGTACGCCTTCTCCCGCGCCGACCAGGACGCCTTCGCGGCCTCCTCCCAGCAGAAAACCGAAGCGGCCCAGCAAGCGGGACGCTTCAACGAAGAGATCATCCCGGTGGAAATCAAACAGCGCAAAGCCCCCTCCACCTTTTTCACCACGGATGAATTCCCACGGGCCGGCACCACGGCTGAATCCCTGGCCAAGGTGCCACCCGCCTTCGACAAGGCCGGCACCGTCTCCGCCGGCAACGCCTCCGGCATCAACGACGGGGCCGCGGCCGTGGTGGTCATGGCCCGCTCCCTGGCGGACCAACTGGGCCTGAAATCCATGGGTCGGGTGGTCGCCTACGCCAGCGCGGGCGTGGATCCCAAAATCATGGGAACCGGCCCCATCCCGGCGGTCAGAAAATGTCTGGAAAAGGCCGGCTGGACCGTGGACGACCTGGACCTCATCGAGGCCAACGAAGCCTTCGCCGCCCAGGCCATGTCCGTCAACAAGGAACTGGGCTGGGATCTGTCCAAAATCAACGTCAACGGGGGCGCCATCGCCCTGGGACACCCCATCGGCGCCTCCGGCGCCCGGATTCTGGTGACCCTGTTGCACGAAATGGAAAAACGCAACCTGAAAAAAGGCCTGGCCACACTGTGCATCGGTGGTGGCATGGGCGTGGCCATGGCGGTGGAACGGTAACAACTGAAAGCTGGCTCAATCAAACCAAGGAGAAACACCCATGAGTGGAAAAGTGGCATTGGTGACAGGCGGTCCCGGCGGGATCGGCACGGAAATCTGCAAGACTTTGCACCGGGAAGGCTATCGGGTGGTCACCACCTGCGCCCCGGTCTTTGAATGTCCCAATCTGGACCAGTGGAAGAAAAATCTGCAGGACGCAGGCATGGACATCAAGGTCTACGAAGCCGACGTCGCCGATTTCGAATCCTGCAAACAGGCGGTGGAAAAAATCGAGAGCGAAGTGGGACCCGTGGAGATTCTGGTCAACTGCGCCGGCATCACCCGCGACAGCGTGCTGAAGAAAATGACCCACGAGCAATGGGATCAGGTGTTGCGCGTCAATCTGGACAGCGTTTTCAACATGACCCGCCAGGTCTTCCCCGGCATGCTGGATCGGGGTTATGGTCGCATCGTCAACATCTCGTCCATCAACGGCCAGAAAGGTCAGTTCGGTCAGGCCAACTATTCGGCGGCCAAGGCGGGCATGCACGGCTTCACCATGGCCGTGGCCCAGGAAGGGATCCGCAAGGGCGTGACGGTCAACACCGTCAGCCCAGGGTATGTGGGCACGGAAATGGTGCGCAAAATCCGGGAAGAGGTGCTGCAAACCATCATCGCGCAAATTCCGGCGGGTCGTCTGGCGGAACCCTGGGAAATCGCGCGGGTGGTGGCTTTCCTGGCCTCCGAGAAGTCCGGCTTCATCACCGGGGCCAACATCGACATCAACGGTGGACAGTTCATCCACTGATAACAATAAGCAAGCGTTCGGGAGGCGCCTTTTTTGTCATGGATGAGACACCGGTTCGCATCATCAAAAAATACGCCAACCGACGCCTGTATGACACGGAACAGTCGGCTTACATCACCCTGGAAGGGGTGCAGGATCTGGTCATGAACCGCATCCCCTTCCAGGTGGTGGACAACCGCACCGGCGCGGACCTGACGCGCCTGATCCTGTTGCAGATCATCAGCGAACAGGAGGACAAGGGACGGCCGGTCTTCGATTCCGATGTCCTGCAACTGATCATCCGCTTCTATGGGGACGCCCTGCAGGGCGCCCTCGGCGAATGGATGAAACAGAGCCTGGACATTTTCATGGATCAAAAAAACCGTTTCGCCTCCGCACCGGACCCACTGCTCCTGATGACCGAAATGGGACGGCGCAACCTGGAAATGTGGAACTCCCTGCAAGAGAGCTTTTTCACCCTCTCCCTGAGTGCCGCCAAACCGGAAAAGCCCGACGAAACACCCTGATGAACAAAGCGGCTGAATTTTTTTAATGATTCAGCAAAAAAAGAATTGACACTCCCTGAACGTTCCTTTATGCTGCACTGCACCATTGTTGCATTGCAGCAGATTGCAACGAAACGTGAATCCAACCAGAAAGGACCACACACATGGACAACAATAAGGTTGCTGAACGCATGACGGAATTGACCAAAAAAATGATGGATTCCATCTCCGATCTGCAAAAAATCAATGACCGCACCGTGCAAGAGTTGACCAAGCAGCAACTGGAAGCGGCGGAAGGCTTCATCACCGCCGGAGCCAAACAGCTCAAAGAGTTGAGTTCTGCCAAGACCATCCAGGAAGCGGTTTCCACCCAGGCCGACATCGCGACCAATCTGGGCAAAATGATGGTGGACAACGCCAAACGCACCATGGATGTCCTGACCCAGGGACAAAACGAACTCAAGGATCTGATCGAGAAGAACATCACCAAACTCGTGGAAGAAGCCAAGGCCGGTCTGGAATAAACGTTCGATCGTTACCAAACCGGTTTGCGGGGCGACCTCAGCGCTCTTGCGAGGAGGTGGGGGAAACAAACAGCCCCGTTGCAACGGCGCAGGGATGCGCCGTCCAATTCAAGTCCGGGATGCAGACATGGGTGGTCGGCAATACTTCCGCGACGAAGCACCAAGCCAAGGGATGGTCTCGAAAAGAGCGTCACTCTCCTGTTCAGCTCGCGTCAACGAGCACAAACGAATTTTTCCTGACTGACCCGCATCGAAGGAGTTGCACATGGACAAAAATCCCTTTTCCACCGACTGGATGACAGGGTGGAACGATCTCCAGAAAAAAATCTGGGAAGACTGGTCGGACGTCACGCAAAATTCCTGGGCGAAAAATTTTCAAACCGACAATCCGATGAATTTTTTCCGTGAAGGCATGAGCCGCTGGCCAGGAATCTCCTCCCCCCAAACCCCGGAAGCCGCCGCCATGCGACACGCCATGTCCGCCATGGAAAGCTTCATGCGCATGGGTCGCGAGGTGTTCAAAACCTTTCAAAATCTTCCGGAAGGGGTCAACCCCGGTTCGGAGTGGACCTCTCAGTTGGACAAGATCATCCAGAACGCCAAAGAGCTGTTCACCAAATCCGGCAACTCGTTTTTGGGTGGTTTGAACCCCATGGGCAACATGGGCAACATGGGCAACAACGAGGATCTTGCCGCTCTCTGGAACCGCCCCATGAAGGCGTGGAATGACTTTCTGACCACCAATCCGGCTTTTTCAAACGATATCATGCGTTCCATGCTGACAGGCCAGTCCATGGAAGAGATGATGAACAAGTTTCTCTCCATGCCCGGCCTGGGTTACAACCGGGAAAAACAGGAGAAGATGCAAGAAGGGATGCGCCTGGGTCTGGAGTACCGCAAGGCTTCGGAGGAGTTTCAGGTTTTCATGACCAAGGCCAACAACCGGGCCCTGGATTTGCTGCATCGCAAACTGCTGGAACTGGCCGCCGAGAACAAACCCTTGCAGACCATGCGTGATCTTTACGTGCTGTGGGTGGATTGCAGCGAGGAGGCCAACGCCGAAGCGGTGACCAGCAAGGAGTTCAACGCACTCAACGCCCGCATGATGAACGCTTTGGTGCGGGTACGGCAGCACATGGGCGGCATGGTGGACGACGGTTTGGCCACCATGAACATGCCCACGCGACGGGAGTTGGACTCGGCCCACAAGCAGATCACCTCCCTGAGACGGCGGGTGCAGGCCCTGGAGGACGAAATCCAGGAGTTGCGCGCCAAGGACACCACCGCCGACCTCAACGCCCTGCGCGACGATATGGAAAAACTGGGTGTGCGGCGTCTGCGGGAGGAGTTGGCCGAAGTGAAAAAACAGTTTCAGGAGTCGTTGCATGCCGCCCCGTTGGACTCCCCCACGGACGGCGCCACGGAGAGATCAGCCATCAAAAAGCCGGTACGCGCGGGGAACAGACCCCAAACCGCCAGCGCCCAGAAAGGAGAATAATCCATGTTTCCATTCACCATGAATCCTGAAAAGGCGGTGGAGGAGCTGGCCCGCTTCAACAAGAAACTCGCGGCGGGAGTCAAGACATTCACCGAAGTGGGGCCAATCGAGTCTGGTGTGAGCGCCAAGGAAGCGGTCTATCGCGAAGACAAGATGACGCTGTATCATTTCACCCCCCGCGTGGAAACCCCCCATCGGGTGCCCATTCTGGTGGTGTACGCCCTGGTCAATCGCCCCTACATGGCCGATCTCCAGGAGGACCGTTCCATGATCCGTGGTCTGCTGGACGAAGGCATGGATGTCTACCTCATCGACTGGGGTTATCCGGACGCCTCGGACCGCTACATGAATCTGGATGACTACATCAACGGCTACATCAAGCGGAGCGCGGATTTCATTCGCAACAAGCACGACATCTACCGGATCAACGTTCTGGGAATCTGTCAGGGCGGAACCTTTTCCCTCTGTTTCAGCGCGTTGCATCCCGACCGGGTACGCAATCTGGTCACCATGGTCACCCCGGTGGATTTTCACACCCCGGACAATCTGCTGAGTCTCTGGGCGCAGGGTGTGGACATCGACCTGCTGGTGGATACCCTGGGGAACATTCCGGGAGATCTGTTGAATCTCACCTTCCTGTCCATGAATCCGTTCCGGTTGACGGGTCAAAAGTATCTGGACATGGTGGATCTGTTGGACGAGCCGGTCAAACTGAAGAACTTCATGCGCATGGAGAAATGGATCTTCGACTCTCCGGATCAGGTGGGAGAGGCGTTCCGGCAGTTTCTGAAGGATTTCTTCCAAAGAAACGGTTTGATCAAGGGTGTGGTGCGGATCGGCGAACAGCGGGTGGATCTGGCCAACATCACCATGCCGGTCCTCAACGTCTACGCCACCAAGGATCACCTGGTGCCCCCGGACGCCTCCAAGGCGTTGAAAAAATACGTCGGCAGTTCGGATTACAAGGAAGTGGCCTTCAATGGTGGTCACATCGGCCTGTACGTCAGCGGTCGTTCCCAGGCTGAAGTCCCGCCCGCCATCGCCAACTGGCTGAAAGAGCGCGGTTGATTTTTTGAATCAAGAACTCTGGGGGAGCAATCCCCCGGTTTCTTGAGCCATCCCATCCAGGAGGGAACCCGCATCGATCGCCTCGATGCCCCTCCTTGCCGCATCCATCAATCGTGCAACCACTCCCCCAGAATCCGCGCCAGTTCCACGCCGTCCTGCCGTTCCAAGGCGTGGTCGCTCCCGGAAGTCGCGGATTTGGCCACCTCCTTCAAGGCCGCCACCTTGCCCATGTCCTGACTCCAGGCGGGGACGGTGTTGTCCCCGAAAAAGACAAACGCATCCCGACGGATCAGGGAAAAATAACGCGCCTTGGGGTGGGGCTGACGATTCAGCCAGTAAAGAAAACTGCCGGGACGCTCCCGAACCAGGTCATCATACAACTGCCTGGAGCGATTCAAGGTGTCCGCGCCCATCATGGGAGCCACCATGGACAACGGAGTCGAGGCCAACAACCCCACCATCTCGGCCTTGTCGGTCCCCAAATGGGGCGCGGCGATGGTGATCAAACCATCAATGGCCATTCCCGGATCACGCACCATGGCCAGACGCGCCACCACACCACCGGCGGAATGACCAATCAGGACAATGCGATCAGCGCCACGCTGCTTCCTGACCGCCTGCACCGCCTCCTTGAACTGCTGCGCCTGCATGACCAGAGGGGCTTCGGAAGGCAGGTCCACCAGATAATAAGCCCGCCTGGCGATCCCCTGCGTCGCGGGTCGAAACTCAATCCCCCGCGCCGTGGCCCGCACGCTCCCCCCGGGCTCCCAGCCGGCGGATTGCAGCTCCCCGGTCACGCCGCTCTGCACCCACGCCTCATCCCCGCTGAAATAGCCATGGGTCAGAATCAAGGCGTCGGCCCACCCCTCGGAACCCGATCCCAACAAGAACACCAGCAGCAGTCGTTGCAGAAAAACCATCCATGGGCCTCCGGCTATTCCTGTTGTTCCAGAGCCTTGAGAAAGAAGGTATGAAAATCATTCCCTTCCTTCTCCGCGGCGTGCTGGGACGCGCTGTTCGACCGATACGCCGTGGTCCGTCCCTGGAGACCGGCGCCCGGCTCCACGATCTGGACCGAACGGTTGTCGCGTTCAATCCGACGGTACAGATGCAACATGACGGGATGGGATACGCTGATCATAACGCCTCTCTTTCTGCCAATCTTCAGTGTCTTTGGACAGCCTCCTTGCAACCTGGCCTCTTGAGTATACAGATCGACCAATTGGAAAAATTCATGACTCTTTTTTATCCCGCTCCAGAATCACCCGCGCGATGTGACTGGGCATGACGTGATAGGCCGACACCCGCATGGTGTACAACCCCCGCCCGGAAGTCAGACCATTCAACACATTGCCATAATCCAGCACCTCCGCCATGGGGACCTCGGCCAGAATGATCTGTCCGCCCCCACCCTTGGGCGTCACCCCCAACACCCGACCGCGCCGACTGTTGAGATCACCGATCACATCTCCTAAGACATCGTCCGGGACCGCCAGTTCCATGGCCATGACCGGCTCCAGCAACACCGAACCCCCGTCCGCCAGACCTTTTCTGAAGGCCATGGCCCCCGCCGTCTTGAAGGCGTGATCCGACGAGTCCACCGAGTGATACGAACCATCCACCAGGGCCACCTTGACGTCCACCACCGGATAACCCCCAATGATTCCGGAGATCAGGGCCTCCTGAATCCCCTTCTCCACGGAGGGGACGAACTGACGGGGAATCACCCCGCCCACGATGCGGTTCTCGAACTCGAAACCACCATCCCGGGACAACGGTTCCATCTCCAGCCAGCAATCGGCGAACTGTCCTCTGCCCCCGGTCTGTTTCTTGAGGCGCCCCTGCACCCGCACCTTCTGGGTGATGGTCTCCCGAAAGGGTGGCCGGGCCATTTTCAAGGAGGCCGTGGCCCCGAACTTGCGCTTGAGCCGATCCAGGGCCACCCGCAGATGGGTCTGACCCATGCCGGAAAGAATCAACTCGTGGGTCACCCCGTCCCGATGCACATGCAACGTGGGGTCCTCCTCGGTGAGTTTCTCCAGGCCGCTGGCCACCTTCTCCTCGGTTTTGGCGTCCATCTCCACGGCAAACGAGTGGGACGGGGCCATGAAACGGACCCGTTCATAACGGATGGGATGCTCCAGGGCGCACAGGGTATCCCCGGTGCGGATGCTCTCCTGTTTGGCAATCGCCCCCACCTCGCCGGCTTTCAGACGCGCCACCGGGATCATCTCCTTGCCTTGCAGACGGAACAGCCGTCCCCCTTTCTCCTTGACGTTGCGCTCCCCGTTCAAAAAAGGTTGTTCGGCCTCGATGATCCCGGAAAAAATCCGCATCACCGTCAACTTGCCGGCGAAGGGGTCCATCACGGTCTTGAAAACCACGGCGGAAAAGGGATCGTTCTTGTCAGGGGCGCGGGCCAGAACCCGGTCGGGCTGCTGCGGGTCCACCCCCTGCAACGGCTTGAGATTGGCCTTGTCCAAAGGACTGGGGAGATACTCGGCAATGCCGTTGGCCAGGGAACGCACCCCGATGTTGGCCAGGCCGGAACCACAATACAGCACCAGCAGACGCCGGGTCAGAACCGCCTCCTTGAGACCCCGGTGCAGCGCCTCCAGGTCCGGTTCCTCACCGCCGAGATATTTTTCCAACAATGCATCATCCGTCTCGACGATCTTTTCCACCAGCTGGGTCCGGTAGTACCGGGCATCGGCGCGCACCTCCTCCGGCAGCTCCATTTGAAAAAACACCCCATCCCTGGCGGACCAGGCGGTCATGGGGATCAGATCCACAATCCCGCGAAACCCCTCCCCCACTCCGATGGGAATGGTGAGCGGCAGCGCGGTGATCCCAAGCTTGCTTTCGATATCACCCAGAACACGGATGAAATCGGCCCGCGGTCGATCCAGCTTGTTGATGAACCCCAGTACCGGCACCATGGCATCGGTGGCCATGGCCCACAACCGTTCGTTCTCCGGCTTGACCCCGAACCCCCCGGAAAAAATCATCACCGCCCCGCCCACCACATTGAGCACCCCGCGGGTCGATTCCAGAAAGTCGATATAGCCGGGGGTGTCCACGATGTTGAACCACCGTTCCCGCCACAGGCAATGACCCACGTGGGGAGTGATGGTCACCCGCCGTTCGATCTCCTCCGGTTCGGTACTCATCACCGTGGTGCCCTTGTCCACGTCTCCCCGGCGGGCGATGGCCTCGCCATTGAACAGCAACGATTCCGCCAGGGTGGTCTTGCCGCCGCCGCCATGGGCGATCAGAGCGACATTGCGAATGAAATGAATTTCAGGGATGTCAGGCATGATGGTTTCCTTTTTTCATACACTCTTGATGGGACGTGCCACGCTTTCAACCATTATTTTTTCACTACACGCCAATGTTCCTCTGTATTTTTTCAGCCTGTTGCGTCATTTGACAATCTTTGGGTGGGTCTTCACATCATGATCGTGCTTTTACCGCTGGCCTGGGGACCAATCAAAAAAACCAGATCGCGAATTTCCAGATCCACATCACGAACCGGCCCGAAATTCTTGATGATGATTCTCGGCACTCCCCTTATCCCCCATACTGTTCCCAGGCGACCGCGGAAATGGGAAAGACCGGGCCATCGGTGCAGATCTTTTGATTGGTCCAGCCCCCGTCCGGGATGCGGATCGGGGCGACACAGGCGGCGCAACCCCCAAAACCACAGGCCATGCGCTCCTCCAGGGAGACCTGACCCTCCAGACCAAGACGACTGACAGCCAACAGCATGGGGTGGGGACCACAGGCATACACGATGGTCCTGGGGGAATGGGTCCGGTAACGCGCGACCAGCTCGGTCACAAAACCCGAAAAACGACCAGGACGAGGGGTTTGGGAGGCCAAATGGAAAGGGATGCCCAGCGGGGCCGGATCCAACGGGGCTTCGGTTTCAATGCCCCACAGCAGTGTGGGCGGCATGTCCTGCCGCACCAGACGACGGGCCAGGAAATACAAGGGCGCCACCCCGGCCCCGCCGGCGATCAACAAGACGTTGGCATCCCTGGGAGGGAGGGAAAAGGGACGACCCGCGGGGGCCAAAGCAACCACCGACTCCCCCCCACGCCAACCGGCGATGATCTCCGTGCCACGACCCACGATCCGGTAGAGAAGATCCACCGTCCCTTGGACCGGATCGGCATCCATCAGGGAAAAGGGACGGGGCAGGACCAGGGAGGGAGCGCAGACCAGATGCAGGAAATGGCCGGGCTGGGCCAGACCGGCCACCTCTCCCAGGGACAAGCGCAACAGGCCATGGGCGCCGGGCAACGATCGATTGAAAACCACCTCACCGGCGATACGACGCAAACGGGTGTGCCCCCCCCCCGGCTCAGGCGTCGTCATCGTAGACAATCCGGCCCGCGACCAGCGTTTTTTTCACCCGCCCCCGCACCCGACGACCATGGAAACAGGTGTTGCGGGAGGTCCCGTGCAAACGGGCGGCATCCACCACCCAGGGGGCCTCCGGATCGAACAACACCAGGTCGGCGGGCATGCCCGCCGACAGGGTGCCCCGATTCAACCCCAACAGACGGGCGGGAGCGACCGTCATGGCCGCAAGGCAGGCCGTCAGGGAGATCACCCCATCCCGCACCAGTTCCAGACTCACCGGCAACAGGGTCTCCAGCCCCACCACACCATTGGACGCGTGACAGAACTCCACCCGCTTGCTGTCCGGATCATGGGGGGCGTGATCCGTGGCGATCACCGTGATGACGCCACGGGCCAAACCCTCCAGCAGGGCGTTGCGATCCTCGACGCCGCGCAAGGGCGGGGACATCTTGGCGTCCGTGTCGTATCCCATCACCGCCTCGTCGGTCAACGAAAAGTGATGGGGCGCCACCTCGCAGGAGACCGGCAAACCCGCCTCCCTGGCCCGCGCCACCGCCTCCACCGCGCCCGCGGTGGAAATGTGCGCCACATGATAACGACCCCTCGTCAACGCCACCAGGCGCAGATCCCGATCCACCATGATCGTTTCCGCCACGCCGGGCAGACCCGGCAAACCCAGCCGACTGGAAATCACCCCCTCATGCATGCATCCGTGCATGGAAAGCGCGGGATCCTCCGCATGCTGGATGATCAACGCCCCGAAGGCGCTGGAATACTCCAACGCCCGGCGCATCATGCCGCTGTCGGCCACGGGACGGCCATCGTCCGAAAAGGCCACGCAACCGGCCCGCAGCTGCAACCCCATCTCGGTCAGCTCCTGGCCCAACAATCCCTTGGTCACGGCGCCGATGGGCACCACATTGACCACCCCCTCCTCCCTGGCCTTTTGCAGAATGTATCCCGTCACGGACGGATCGTCGTTGACAGGCCGGGTGTTGGGCATGGCCGCCACCGTGGTCACCCCCCCCGCCGCCGCCGCCCTGGTCCCGCCGGCGATGGTCTCCTTGTACTCGAAACCCGGTTCGCGCAGATGGACATGCATGTCCACCAGTCCCGGCGCCAGAATCAGGCCATCCGCATCCAGCACCACACAGCCGGAGGGCGCCTCCGGACGCCCCACCCCGCGAATGACGCCACCTTCCAGCAACACATCCCCCGTGGCGTCCAGTCCATTGGCCGGGTCCACCACACGGGCGCCCCGAATCAACAAGAAATCACTCCCGCAACCCGCGTTCATCGCCCGCCTCCCACACCACACAATCGATAAAGCACGGCCATGCGCACCGCCAAACCGTTGGCCACCTGTTCCAGGATCACCGAGCGCTCCCGGTCGTCCGCCACCTCCGAGGCGATCTCCACCCCCCGGTTGATGGGACCGGGATGCATGACGATGGCGTTGGGAGCCGCCCTGTCCAGACGTTTTCTCGTCAGCCCCCAAAAGGCGAAATACTCCCGCACGCTGGGAATGAACCCCACCGTCATCCGTTCCAGTTGCAGCCGCAACGCCATGACCACATGCGCCCCCTCCAACCCCTGCTCCAGATGGGAAAAGACCCGCACCCCGAACGCCTCCTCCGCCTGGACGGGCATCAGGCCCGGAGGACCCACGAACCGCACCTCGGCCCCCATGGTCCGCAAACCCAGGGCGATGGAACGGGCCACCCGCGAATGCAGGGAATCCCCGCACACGGCCACGATCAACCCCTCGAACCCCTCCCGCTCCAGCAGGGGGAGATGGTCGTTGATGGTCAGCAAATCCAGCAAAGCCTGCGTGGGGTGTTCGTGGCGCCCGTCCCCGGCGTTGACGATGGCAGCGCCCAGATTGCGCGCCAGAAACTCCTGCGCCCCGGATTCGGGATGGCGGATCACCACCAGATCGGGATTCATCGCCTGCAGGGTCGCCATGGTATCGATGAGGGTCTCACCCTTTTTGACGGAACTGGAGGCCACGGACATGTTGATGACATCCGCGGACATCCGCTTGCCCGCCAACTCGAAGGAGGTGCGGGTGCGGGTGGAATTTTCGAAAAAGAGATTGATGACCGTCCGGCCCCGCAACGTGGGGACCTTCTTGATATCCCGGCGATTGACCTCACGCAGCGAGGCGGCCGCGTCCAGGATGGAGAGAATTTCCTCCCTGGAGAGATCCGCCATGCCCAGGAGATGTTTGCGATTCCAAAGAAGACTGCTCATGCATTACCCCGTTTTTCACTTAAGCCAGCCAGCGTCGCACCACGATCCATTCACCGTGCTCCCGCTCCACCAGTTTGATCGACTCCCGCCCCCCCGCTTCGATGACCCGACCCGCGTAATCGGGTTGAATGGGCAACTGCCGCCCCCCCCGATCCACCAGCACCAGCAGATCGACGCTTTCCGGGCGACCATAATCGAACAGGGCGTTCAACGCCGCGCGGATGGTCCGACCGGTAAACAGCACATCGTCCACCAGAATGATGCGCTTGTCATCGATCTTCATGGTCAGATCCGTGGCCCCCACCACCGGATTGGGACCGATGGTGTGCAGATCGTCCCGGTAGAAGGTGATGTCCAGAAACCCCATGGGGAGCTGCCGGTCCAGCAGTTGATTCAACCGCTCCCGCAGCAGCCGCGCCACCACCGCCCCCCCACGACGGATGCCCACCACCACCCGCTTTTCGGGTCGGGTCGCATCCGCCAGCACGGTCTCGGCCAATTGATGGATCATGGCCCGGGTCTCCTGGGCCGAAAGCAGAATCTCTTCGCGTGTAGTCATGACAGCCATGTGAAGTCGATGGAACGCCCCCTTGGTCGTTGAAGCATCGTTCATGTCATCCGTCGGCAATATTTGCTGGCACAAGGCACTTTCGTCCCCCCGCTCCAACCGATGGATCAAGCATACGCCATCCGGAAGGAAAAGAGAATGGCTCCGTTCACGCTCCCGTCGCAAAAGACCGGTCCGCCCCCGTCAAATGCGGTGATGCAGGATTTCAACACCCCTCCCAGGGCGTCCCTCCTGGCTTCTGTGGCAATTTCATGACAGTGTTACCGATAGACACCACTCCGGCCTCAACCGAATAAAATGGATCAAAACGGGTTCCTGGTGCCCTTTTTGAACCAATGGCGCAAATTGGCCCTGGTGTTGCATATTGAAAAAACGTCATTGGGAAACATCTGCAATGATATGATAATGAAAGCTTTTATTAATTTATTCACAAGGGAGGAGAGAGAATCAGTTTATTAGAATGTGCTTATTATGTCACAGGGGTAAATTTTTTCTTGACTCGTACCGGAGGATCCTTTATAAAGCTAACATCCATATGTGACACTTTAGCAACAGGGTGTTCCAAAAGACACAATCACACATTCCTGGATCTGCCGGGAAAAAAACTAAGCAACGAACCTTTGGAGAAAAAGAATGAAAAAATCGATCCTTTTGGGAACGGCCGCCCTGGCTGCCGTAGCACTGGCGGCCCCTCAGGCTGCTGATGCGGGTGAAACAAAGATTGGTGGTTACTATCAATTCCGCATGGTCAACACGGACAACCAGCCCGGCACCAGCGGATCGGGCCAGGCGGACGCCAACTACTGGGCGCAACGTCTGCAACTCAACATGGACTTCAAAGCCAGCGACAAATCCCATGCCCACATGGTGACCCGTCCGGTGAACAGCAAAGTCGTGTCAGGTGCTGACGCCACGATCGCCGGCGACTGGACCATCAACCAGTTGTGGTTGGAAACCGAGGCCTATGGTTTCGGCCTGAAAGTGGGCAACATGCCCATCGCCCTGAACGACGGTATCCTGGTTGACCATGACACCACCTCCTATGGCACGGTCCTGATGTCGAAAACCCTCGGACCCGTGACCTTGATCGGTGCCGGCGTGCGTGTTGCCGAAGGCGCCCCGGTCGGTGGCACGGCCGCCGCCGGTGCCAACCTGGCCAACAATGGCGACATCACCCTGTGGGTGTTGTCCGCTCTCGGCAAGCTCAAGAGCATCGACTATCAATTGACGGGCGCCTTGTTGGTTGAAGAGGACAAAGCCGCCTCCGCGGCCGGCACGACTGCGGTCTACAATGCCGTGGGCAATGGCACCGGTGCCAAACTGGAACCCAACCACAATGTGACGGACTCCTGGTACGCCCTGACCCTGGGCACCAAGGTTGGCAGTGTGGACGTGACCGGTACCGGCATTTACGAAACCGGCATGACCAACGTGACCAGCAACAGCCAGCTTGAGGAAGATGGCTTCCTGTTCGCTCTGCGCGCCAAAAGCAAAACCAGCTTCGGCGGATGGAACGCCTATGCCTTCTGGGCTGGCGAGAACTTCACCGCCGCCGTTCCGGGTGGTGACCAACCCCACTGGTCCCCGACCTGGGATCAGGGTGGAGCCGGTGCGCAGGATCTGATGGAAATGGCGCTGACTTCCGCCAACGGTACCGCGACGACCTCCCCCAATGGTGGTGTCGCCACCGACTCCTCCAACATGTGGGGTATCGGTGCCGGGCTGAGCATCACGGCCGGCGCCTGGACCATCAAGCCCAGCCTGGACTATGCCCAGCTGGTCAAGGATGATGTCCCGACCGCCACCTACACCAGCGTCACCAGCCACTCCTCGGCCCTGTACGACAGCGCCATCGGTGGCACCCTGGGCTTCTCCACCAAGTTGCAGGAAGCCACCACCCTGGATCTGTCCGCCACCTGGGTTGATCCTTCCCGCAGCCCGCTGGGCGCTGTTGTCGGTGTCCACGAGAACACCATGCAGTACCTGCAAGCCTCTGTCAAAATGGACTTCTAAGTCCCTTTTCACAGCTTGATCATCGGGAGGAGGCGGGATCACCCCCGCCTCCTCCCACACCACCGTACATGCCCGGTTCCTCGAAAATTCCCTTCACCTCAGCTTGACCCACCCCCGCAAAAACAACTTGAACAAATCAACTCCCTCCCGAGGGAGCAATCGACGGCTCCATTCGACAGATCGGCCTTGGTCATTTTTTCACTGACCCACTCCGGCACGGCACCAAATTGAGGAGGTCGTGAACCTGTTAGGCAACACACGTCGAAAAATGGTCAACCAAGCGGGAACCGGAATGCGGGTCCGCAGGTAGCGGACTTTGGAGATCATCGCTTTCCCAGCCGGGAAAATGGTCCGCTGAGGGTGGTCCAGGTACGCTTCCGCCGAAAGTTTGTCGTTGGGGCTTCGCCCCAAACCCCCACCAGGGGAAAGGATTCCCCCTGGACTCCCCAATTCCTTTTTGACTTACATTATCAATACGCATCCTGCATTTTCTCCCTGGATTGGACAACTCAACCGTGTCAATAATAAGGCCAATGCAATTCCAACCATGCGGCATACGAAGGGTACATCAACCATGAAAGCAAAAATTCTGACTGTGGCACTGACGGCACTGGCTCTGGGAGCAGGGGGGTGTTCTGGTGACTTGTGGAAGAGCAAAAACGCATTGGAAGAACAAAAATTCGCCAAATTCGGCCAGAAAAAAGCACGGGAAGACGCCCTGGAAGGAAGAGACAACACCTCCGCCGAACTGCTGGGCAAGGAGAGCTTTTTCAGTCTGGGCGGCACCAACAAACAAAGTCAGGAACAACTCCGTTTCAACAAACTCTTCGCCGGGGCTTTGGAAGTGGTGATGGAAATGCCCATCCAGGTGGCCAACCGGGAAGGGGGGTTCATCTCCACGGAATGGAACATCGATCCCAACGACTCCAGAACCCGCTATCGGCTCAACATCCGGGTTTCAGGCCAGGCTCCCATCGGGGAGGTCAAGGTGGTGGTGCTCAAACAGGTGCAGCAGAGCGATGGCAGCTGGATCGATCAGGCCCCGGACACGGAGACCGCGCGTCAGATCGAAAAGGCCATTCGCAAAAAGAGCTAACTCTCCAAGGATTTCCCGGCGACCGCAGACGACACCCCATCCACACCGGTCGCTGGAACCACGGGGGGGGCGGAGGAACCCACCGGACGCACCGGCAAGGGGAGAGTCAGATTGACCAGGGTGTCGCCGCCAAGACCCGTCAGGGGTCGGTACTGACCGCTCTTGTAATCCATGAATTCGAACGGCACCCTGGCCTCATCCACCCGCCGCACGATCTCATTGGCCAGGGAGGCCTTGATATGAGCCAGACAGATCCCCCACCCCGCCTTTTCGGTGACCACGATGGAAAACAGTTGCAAGGTCTTGTTGATTCCGGCCACCGGTTCCGATTTCAGGTAACCCAACTCCAGCAAACCATCCGGATGGCCGCTCACCACCATGGGATAGGCGTTGCGGTCCCGATAGTATTGCAAACAGGCCCGACTCAACGTATAAAACATGCCCAGCAGCACGGTGATCTTGTCAACGGGTTTCTGGTCCTTGACAACCCGCTCCCGCATGGAGCGCAACTTGAGCAGTCCCCAAAAGAGCAGCATCAGGAACAGCATGGCAAGCAAGGCGGCGGTCATATTTTCGTCCATGGGCGCTTTCAGTAACCTGAAAAAGAGGTGGTTCCAAAAAAATTTGTGGCCGAAGCCACTTTTTCCATAATAAAAGAGAAAAAAAAATTTGCAACCAACGCAGATGCGATTCACTATAACAGAGTTTGCTTTTTTTCTAATAATCCATCATCAATCCCTGCTCGGAGGTGCTACAAAATGGCTGACGTTACCCTGGACGCCAAAGGTCTGAACTGCCCACTGCCCATCCTGCGTGCCAAAAAGGCCCTTAAAGGAATGGAACCTGGACAAATTCTCGCCATCGAGGCCACAGACCCCGGTTCCGCCAAAGATTTCGAATCGTTCTGCTCCCAGACCGGACATGAACTGATCAAGGCGTCGGAAGCCGGCAATGTTTACTATTATGAAATCCGCAAGCCCTAAAAAAACAAGGAGAATTGTTCCATGGCCAACCAAAAGAAGCTGGCGATCATCGCCACCAAGGGTACGCTGGATTTCGCCTATCCCCCACTGATCCTGGCCACCACGGCGGCGGCGCTGGATTATGACGTCACCATTTTCTGGACCTTTTATGGTCTGCAGGTCCTGAAAAAGAATCGCAATCTGCTCATCTCACCCCTGGGCAACCCCGCCATGCCCATGCCCATTCCCATGCCCGTGCTGGTACAGATCCTCCCCGGCATGGAAAGCATGGCGACCATCATGATGAAACAGAAAATGGCCAGCAAAGGGGTGGCCTCCATCGATGACCTGATGGAAATGGCCATCGAATCCGAAGTCAAGATGATCGCGTGTCAAATGACCGTCGATCTGTTTGATTTCAAACACTCGGAACTCATGGACGGCGTGGAGTACGCCGGCGCGGCCCGCTTCTTCGAAGTGGCCCAGGACGCCGACATCACCCTGTTCATCTGAAGCTTCCGAAGCATCCTGCCGCACAAAAAAAACAGAGAGGGCGGATCGGCAACCCTTCCGCCCTCTCTTTTCGGTCAGCCTCGCTTGCCAGACGCTCCCCCCAGCGCCAGAAACAATCATCGATCATGATAAACCGTTGCGACACCGTCCGTTAATCGTTATAAAAAATGTTTCGAATCAGCAAGGGAGGCATTATGAACGACATCAATCCCATCATGGCGACCTATGGTCGAAACCCAGCAGCCTTCGTACGCGGCCAAGGCACCCGGCTGTGGGATGAGGATGGCAAGGAATATCTCGATTTTTTGGCCGGCATCGGCGTGAACAATCTGGGTCACTGCCCCCCCAAGGTCACGGCCGCGCTGCGGGAACAGGCGGGCAGGCTGATTCACACCTCGAACCTCTACCGGATCCCCTTGCAGGAAAAACTGGCGGCGCGCCTGGTCGCCACCTGTTTCGCCGATCAGGTGTTCTTCTGCAACAGCGGGGCCGAAGCCAACGAGGCCGCCATCAAGCTGACCCGCAAGACCATGCGGGACCGGGGCCATCCGGGACGCTTCGAGATCATCACGGCGCACAACGGTTTTCACGGTCGCACCCTGGCCACCCTGTCGGCCACGGCCCAGGAGAAGGTCCAACGGGGTTTCGACCCCCTGATGCCCGGATTCCGCCATGTCCCCTACAACGACCCCGAAGCGGTGGAAAAGGCCATCAGTTCCTACACCGCCGGCATTCTGGTGGAACCCATCCAGGGTGAATCCGGCGTGCGGATTCCCGATCCGGGCTACCTGGAGGCGTTGCGGGCCATCGCGGACCGCCACGGTCTGCTGCTGATCCTGGATGAAGTCCAGACCGGCATGGGACGCACCGGGAAATTCTGGTGCCACCAGTGGAGCGCCATGACCCCGGACATCATCACCGTGGCCAAGGGTTTGGCCTCCGGGGTGCCCATGGGCGCCTGTCTGGCATCCGCGTCGGTGGCGGCCTCCTTCACCCCCGGCACCCACGCCTCCACCTTTGGCGGCAATCCCCTGGCCTGCGCCGCCTCCCTGGCCACTCTCGAAACCTTGCTGGACGACGGGGTCATCGACCAGGTTCCGGCCAAGGGCGCCCATCTGGCCAGGCAACTGCAAGCGCTGGCGGAGACCCATCCCCTGATCCTGGCCACCCGCACCCGGGGACTCATGGCGGCCGTGGATCTCAATGTCCCCGCCGAGGAGGTGACCGCCATGTGCGTCAACCGGGGTCTGCTGCTCAGTTCCCAAATGGGCACCACCTTGCGCATGCTCCCCCCGCTGACCATCTCCCTGGAGGAGATCGAACAGGGTGTGGCCATTTTGGACAGTGTCTTGACCGATCTTTTTTGAGAAACAAAGATGACCAGACTATCGACCAAACGGGATCTGCTGACCATAGACGACCTCACCAACGAGGAGCTCCGTCGCCTGTTTCAACGGACGGAGATCCTCAAGAGCGCCCAGAAGGCCGGCAAATCCGAACCGACCCTCAAGGGGCAAACCCTGGGGATGATCTTCGAAAAGCCCTCCACCCGCACCCGTGTCTCCTTCGAGACCGGCATGTTTCAACTGGGGGGACAGGCGCTGTTTCTGTCCGCCCAGGACATCCAACTGGGACGGGGTGAGGAACTGTCGGACAGCGCCCGCGTGCTGTCCCGCTATGTGAACGGCATCATGGTGCGCACCTTTGCCCACAAAAAGGTGGAGATCATGGCCGAATACGCCAGCGTGCCGATCATCAACGGTCTGTCGGACGATTTTCACCCCTGCCAGGTGCTGGCGGATCTCTTCACCTTCGAGGAGCATCGGGGTCCCATACAGGGCAGGAAGGTGGCCTGGGTCGGCGATGGCAACAACATGGCCAACACCTGGATTCAGGCGGCGGCCAGGATCGGTTTCCATCTGACCCTGGCCTGCCCGGCCAATTACGGCCCGGAGTCCGCCCTGCTGGCCCGCGCCCAACAGGAGGCCACGGCCAGCGGGGGTTCGATCCAGGTGTTCCGCAACCCCGCCGAGGCGGTGACCGGGGCGGATCTGGTCTGCACCGACACCTGGACCTCCATGGGCCAGGAGGCCGAGCAGCAACGGCGGCTGCGGGCCTTCGCGGGCTACCGGGTGAACAGCGACCTGATGCGCGAGGCAAAACCCGACGCCCTGTTCATGCACTGCCTGCCCGCCCATCGGGGGGAAGAGGTCTCGGCCAAGGTGCTGGATGGTCCCCAGTCGGTCATCTGGGACGAGGCGGAAAACCGTCTGCATGTGCAAAAAGCCATTCTGGAATGGCTGATGGGCCAGGATATTCTGTAATCTTTTTCATTCGGTGGTCTTAAAAACTATGAAAACTACGCAATCGGTCAAAAAGGCGGTGCTGGCCTATTCCGGAGGTCTGGACACCTCCATCATTCTCAAATGGCTGCAAGAAAATTACGGCTGCGAAGTGGTCGCCTTTTGCGCGGACCTGGGCCAGGGAGAGGAGTTGGAACCGGCGCGACAGAAAGCCCTCCAGATGGGGGTCAAAGAGATCTTCATCGAAGACCTGAAGGAAGAGTTCGTCCGGGATTTCGTCTTTCCCATGTACCGTGCCAACGCCCTGTACGAAGGGGTTTATCATCTGGGGACCTCGATTGCCCGGCCTTTGATCGCCAAGCGTCAGATCGAGATCGCCAACCAGGTCAACGCCGACGCCGTGTCCCATGGCGCCACGGGCAAGGGCAACGACCAGGTGCGTTTCGAGCTGGCCTATTACACCCTGCGTCCCGACATCCGGGTGATCGCCCCCTGGCGGGAGTGGGATCTGAACTCCCGTGAAAAGCTGCTGGCCTACGCGGACGCCAATCGTATTCCCGTGGCCAGCGCCAAACGGGGGGAGGTGCCCTACTCCATGGACCGGAACCTTCTGCACCTCTCCTTCGAGGGCAAGGTGTTGGAAGACCCCTGGAAAGAGCCGGAAGACGACATGTTCATCCTGACCGTCTCCCCGGAAAAGGCTCCGGACAAGCCCACCTATGTGGAGTTGACCTTTGAAAGGGGCGATCCGGTCGCCATCGATGGTGAACGGCTCTCTCCCGCGACCCTGTTGGCCCGTTTGAATCAACTGGGTGGAGCCAACGGCGTCGGACGGCTGGATCTGGTGGAAAACCGTTATGTGGGGATGAAATCCCGCGGCGTCTACGAAACCCCTGGAGGCACCATTCTGGGGGTGGCCCACCGCGCCATGGAGTCCTTGACCCTGGATCGGGAGGCCGCCCATCTCAAGGATGACCTGGCCCCCCGTTACGCGGCGCTGGTCTACAACGGCTACTGGTTCAGCCCGGAACGGTTGATGCTCCAGGCCCTGGTGGACGCCTCGCAGACCTATGTGGGTGGCGTGGTGCGTCTGAAGCTTTACAAGGGCAACGTCACGGTCACCGGGCGGCGTTCGGATCACTCCCTGTTCGATGCGGCCACGGTCACGTTCGAGGAGGATCATGGGGCCTTCAATCAGGCGGACGCCGGGGGATTCATCAAGCTCAACGCCCTGCGGATGCGCATGGCGTCGCTGTTGCGACCCGGCAAACCATGACCACCCACGCCAACAGCAAGTTGTGGGGAGGCCGTTTTTCCCAACCCACGGCGGCCCTCATGGAGTCCTTTTCCGCCTCGATTCATTACGACGCGCGGCTGTTCCGACAGGACATTCAAGGCTCCATGGCCCACTGTCGCATGCTGGCGCGGCAGGGGATCATCGCCGAGAGCGAAGCCAACACCATCGTGGCCGGTCTGGCCCGGGTGCGAGGGGAGCTGGAAGAGGGCAAACTGCCATTCCGCGACGCCCTGGAAGACATCCACATGCATGTGGAGAGCCGGCTGACCGAATTGATCGGCCCGGTGGCCGGCAAGCTGCACACCGCCCGGTCCCGCAACGATCAGGTGGCCACCGATCTGCGTTTGTGGCTGCGGGAGGAGGTGGACGCCATTCTGACGGCCCTGCGCGTCTTGCAGCGTTGTCTGGTGGAGTTGGCCGATCTCCACGCCGAGACCATCATGCCGGGTTTTACCCATTTGCAGAACGCCCAGCCAGTGACTCTGGGTCACCACCTGCTGGCCTACTTCGAGATGCTGGACCGGGACTGGCAACGTTTTGTGGATGTGCGCAAACGGCTGAATCAATTGCCCTTGGGAGCCGCGGCCCTGGCGGGCACCCCCTACCCCATCGACCGGGAGTGGGTGGCCAGGGAACTCGGCTTCGCCGGGGTGTGTCAGAACTCCCTGGACGCGGTTTCGGATCGGGATTTTGTCATCGAAACGGCGGCGGCGGCGGCCCTGGTCATGACCCATCTTTCCCGCTTCGCCGAAGAGCTGATCCTCTGGTCCTCGCCGGCTTTCGGTTTCATCGAGTTGTCGGATGCCTTCGCCACCGGCTCCAGCATCATGCCGCAGAAAAAAAATCCGGACGCGGCGGAACTGGTGCGGGGCAAGAGCGGACGCGTGACGGGTCATCTGGTGGGTCTGCTGACCCTGATGAAGGGTTTGCCATTGTCCTACAACCGGGACATGCAGGAAGACAAGGAGGCCATTTTCGACGTGGTGGATACGGTGCGTGGTTCTTTGGCCGTATTCGCCGGGATGCTTCCCGAGATGCGCGTGCAAACCAGGATCATGGCGAACGCGGCCCAGGCCGGTTTCACCACGGCCACGGATTTGGCCGATTATCTGGTGCGATTGGGGATTCCCTTTCGGCAAGCCCACGAGATTGCCGGAGGGTTGGTGCGCGTGTGCGTGGAGAGCGGGCGCGCCCTGGAACAACTCACCCTCGCGGAGATGCAGGCCGCGGACCCCCGCATTGGCGCGGAGGTGCTGGAGGTGCTCACGGTGAATGCGTCCGTCAATGCCCGCAAGGTGGTGGGTGGGACGGCGTTCGCGACGGTACGCGCCGCCATTCAGCGAGCGCGGACGCGCCTTGAAGTGGTTGTTGCCGCCACTTGACAGCATACGGATAAGGCATTAAAGTATTTCCCGTTCAGGAGCCATTCATTCGGGTTGCCTGCAACGCACCACCCAAACCCACCCAAACCTTCAAAAGGAAACAGTTATGAAACACCAGCTTCTTATCGCCGGAATTGGAATTGTCACCCTCATGGCCGTCAACTCCGCATCGGCTGCCGACGTGGCCAAAGGTGAGGCATCCTTCAAAAAGAATTGTGCTGTCTGCCACTCTGTCAAAGCCGGCGAAAAGAAAATCGGTCCCAACCTGGCTGGTTTGGCCGGTCGTCAAGCGGGCGCCGAAGCTGGTTTCAAATATTCCGATGGGTTCACTGGTGTCGCCTGGGATGCCGCCAATCTGGACAAGTATCTGGAAAATCCCAAGCAGACCTTCCCGAAAACCAAAATGACCTTCCCCGGCATGAAAGACGCGGCGGAACGGGCGGACGTGATGGCCTTTTTGGGTGTGAAATAATCCTCACGCCACCCCAAAAAACCGGTCAGAAAGAAAACGGCGGGTCGCGACATGACCCGCCGTTTTTTTGTGGGGTTCAGGCTGCCATTTGCCAGTTCGCCGCCAGAATGGCGCGGGTTTCCTCGCCGTGCCAGGTCAGCGACTGCTCCCAGGAGATGCCGTTGTGGTTGGCCTGGAAGGTGGCCATGGACTGGATCAGCTGATCCACCTGGGTGTTGAGCAGGAGGCTGCCGTCTCCCGCCCGGATCTGCTCCACCTGTTCGGCGGCCCCGGTTTCCCAGTTGTTGATCGTCACCAGATCCCCGGTGCCGTAATGGATGTTCAGCGCGCCGGCACTCTTTTCCAGCCAGATGCCAGCGACATCGATCCCACTGCCGAACTGGATGGCATCCCCGTTGCTGGTGGCGTTCACCCCATTGGTGGCGTGATCGGTGATCACGTCCTGGCCATCTCCCGCATTGAAGTAATAGCGGTCGGAGGCGTTGGTCCCGCGCAAGAGATCGTTACCCGTGTCGCCGTTGTCAGGCGACATGAGAAACTGACCCCCTGGCGACATGAAGAATTGACCCCCTCCTCCGGGAAGGAGGAGAGATGACATTAATGAAAGATTCGGTTTCAATCCTTGGACACGTTAACCAAGGAGGAAACCCCATGTTACAATCAGAGGATGTCCGCGAGATGCTGCGGCTGCGTCGACTGGGTTGTGTCAAGCGACATTTAAAACTGACCCCCTGGCGACATGAAGAATTGCCCCCCTCCCGGTCATGGTCATGCTGGTTGATGGTTGGTCGCCAAAAGCCCGGTCTTCAGCAGGCCGGAACGTCGTTTCTCTCGCAGTCGGTAGCTCTCGCCACGGATCGTCACCACATGGCTATGGTGCAGCAGGCGATCCAGGATGGCGGTCGC